>NZ_JBEXID010000023.1:0-104708 GCF_040608395.1 Streptomyces sp. NPDC005181 | reverse complement strand
CAGCAGCATGATCGTGCCGTGCATCGTGAACGCCTGGTTGAACTGCTCGTTCGACATGATCTGCGTGCCGGGACGGGCCAGCTCGGCGCGCATGAAGAGCGCCAGCAGACCGCCGATGCAGAAGAACGCGAACGACGTGACCAGGTACATCGTGCCGATCGTCTTGTGGTCAGTGGTGGTCAGCCACTTGACGACGACGTTTCCCGGCTGCTTGCGCCGGACCGGCAGCTCGTCCTCGTACGAGTCGTCTGCTGCCGCGGCACCCTGAGATTCGTTGAGGATGCTCACAGTTTGTTCGTCTCCGCATTCCTGGCCGGGTTCGTCTGCTCGATACCCGCCGGCACGTAGCCCGTCTGGCCCTTCTTGGCCAGCTCCTTGAGGTGCGCCTGGTAGCGCTCCGGGGAGACGACCTTGACGTTGAAGAGCATTCGGGAGTGGTCGACGCCGCAGAGCTCGGCGCACTTGCCCATGAAGGTGCCCTCCTGGTTGGGAGTCACCTCGAAGGAGTTGGTGTGGCCCGGAATGACGTCCTGCTTCATGAGGAACGGCACCACCCAGAAGGAGTGGATGACGTCACGCGAAGTCAGAATGAAGCGGACCTTCTCACCCTTCGGCAGCCACAGGGTCGGGCCCGGGTTGCCGTTCTGCGGGTTCCGGGTACCCGGGATACCGACGTCGTAGACGCCGTCCGCACCCGGGGGGAACTGCTTACGGAACCGGTCGGGGATGGCGCCGAGCTCCTTGGGGACCTCGTTGCCCGTGGCGGTCGAGCCGTCCACGTTCTCGATGTAGTTGAAGCCCCAGCTCCACTGGTAGCCGACCACGTTGATGGTGTGGGCGGGCTTCGCCGAGAGCGAGAGGAGCTTCGATTCATCGCGCGCGGTGAAGTAGAACAGCACCGAGACGATGATGAGAGGGACCACGGTGTACAGCGCCTCGATGGGCATGTTGTACCGGGTCTGCGGAGGAACCTCCACCTTGGTGCGGCTGCGCCGGTGGAAGATGATGCTCCACAGGATCAGGCCCCAGACCAGCACGCCCGTGGCGAGCGCTGCCGCCCACGAGCCCTGCCAGAGGGAAAGGATCCGTGGTGCCTCTTCCGTTACCGGCGTGGGCATACCAAGGCGGGGAAAGTCCTTGTATGTGCAACCGGTGGCGGTCGCCAGGATCAGGCCCGCAGTCAGCACCTGCGGCAGCTTCCGCCGCATCGGGCGCCGCGACGAGCGGTCGGAGCCGTTGGGACTCACGTAGCGCCTTCCCGAGAGTCTCGCCCGCGCGGTCGGCGCGGCCGTCCTCGCTGGTCGGTCGCCGCCCTGACGCGGGCAGGGGTTTGGATGTTTATGCGGACCAAACCCTACTGGACGCTATTTGGGGTCGCACGGGGAGGGTGCCCAACGCGCCGCCCGACACCCCGAAGGGGTGGAATCCGGGCCTCCGGCCGCCATCTGACGGGCCCTCTCCTGCAGCGCGAGCGGCCGGTCCCGACGTGGTGGCGGGCGCGGGCTAGCGTGGACGTGTGCCTTACTTCGACGCCGCATCCTCCGCCCCCCTGCACCCGGTCGCCCGCCAGGCGCTGCTGGCCGCCCTGGACGAGGGCTGGGCCGACCCTGCCCGGCTGTACCGCGAGGGGCGGCGGGCCCAGCTGCTGCTGGACGCGGCCCGGGAGGCCGCAGCGGAGGCCGTGAGGTGCCGCCCCGACGAGCTCACCTTCACCTCTTCGGGGACCCGGGCGGTGCACTCCGCGATCTTTGGAGCGCTCGCCGGGCGTCGGCGTGTCGGCCGCCATTTGGTGGTCTCGGCGGTCGAGCATTCGTCGGTGCTCCATGCGGCCGCCACGCATGAGGCGCGGGGCGGGACGTTCACCGAGGTGCCGGTGGACCGGGCGGGGGCGGTGAGCGCGGCGGCGTACGGGCAGGCCCTGCGCGAGGACACCGCACTGGCCTGCCTGCAGTCCGCCAACCACGAGGTCGGTACGGAGCAGCCGGTGGCCGAGGTCGCGGAGCTCTGCCGGGCGGCGGGCATACCCCTGTTGGTGGACGCCGCGCAGTCGCTGGGCTGGGGTCCGGTGCCGGCCGGCTGGTCGCTGCTGGCGGCGAGCGCCCACAAGTGGGGCGGGCCTTCGGGGGTGGGGCTGCTCGCCGTGCGCAAGGGGGTCCGGTTCGCCCCTCAAGGCCCGGCGGACGAGCGGGAGTCGGGGCGGGCCGCCGGGTTCGAGAACATTCCTGCGATCGTGGCGGCGGCGGCGTCGCTCCGGGCGGTCCGTGCGGAGGCGGCGGCGGAGTCCGTACGCCTGCGGGCGCTGGTGGACCTGATCCGGGCTCGGGTGCCGGAGCTGGTGCCCGATGTGGAGGTGGTCGGTGATCCGGTGCGGCGGCTGCCGCATCTGGTGACCTTCTCCTGTCTCTATGTCGACGGGGAGACCCTGCTCCACGAACTGGACCGGGCCGAGTTCTCCGTATCGTCGGGTTCGTCCTGTACGAGCAGCACCCTGACGCCGAGCCATGTGCTGAGGGCGATGGGGGTGCTGTCGGAGGGCAACGTCCGGGTGTCCCTGCCGGCCGGCACCACGGCGGAGGACGTCGACCGCTTCCTCCGCGTACTGCCGGGGGTGGTGGCAGAGGTACGGGAGAGGCTGGGCGCGCCCGTTTCGGCGGCCCCCTCCCCCGCCGCCACCGCGTCCCTGGTCGTCGACGCCCTGGGCAAGCGGTGCCCGATCCCGGTGATCGAACTCGCAAAGGTGATCGGAGAGGTACCGGTGGGCGGGACGGTGACCGTGCTCTCCGACGACGAGGCGGCGCGGCTGGACATCCCGGCGTGGTGCGCGATGCGTGAGCAGGAGTACGTGGGTGAGGAGCCGGCGGACCGTGGCTCGGCCTATGTGGTCCGCCGGCTGTCCTGACTACGCGAGGTGCGTGCGGACCTCGGCGGCGGCGTCGTGGCCGTACGCCTTGGTGAAGCGGTCCATGAAGTGGGCGCGGCGCAGGGTGTACTCCTGCGTGCCCACCGTCTCGATGACCAGGGTGGCGAGCATGCAGCCGACCTGGGCGGCCCGCTCCAGACCGACACCCCAGGCGAGGCCGGAGAGGAACCCGGCACGGAACGCGTCGCCGACGCCGGTCGGGTCGGCCTTCGTCTCCTCCTCCGGGCAGCCGACCTCGATCGTCTCCTCGCCGGCCCGCTCGATCCGGACGCCCCGGGCGCCGAGCGTGGTGACGCGGTGGCCGACCTTGGCGAGGATCTCCTCGTCGGTCCAGCCGGTCTTGGACTCGATGAGCCCCTTCTCGTACTCGTTGGAGAAGAGGTACGTGGCGCCGTCGAGGAGGATCCGGATCTCTTCGCCGTCCATCCGGGCGATCTGCTGCGAGAAGTCGGCGGCGAACGGGATGCCGCGGGAGCGGCACTCCTCGGTGTGGCGGAGCATCGCCTCGGGGTCGTCGGCGCCGATCGAGACGAGGTCGAGGCCACCCACCCGGTCGGCGACGGCCTTCAGCTCGATCAGCCGTGCCTCGCTCATCGCGCCGGTGTAGAACGAGCCGATCTGGTTGTGGTCGGCGTCCGTCGTGCAGACGAAACGGGCGGTGTGCAGGACTTCGGAGATCCGGACCGAGCCGGTGTCGACGCCGTGGCGGTCGAGCCAGGCGCGGTACTCGTCGAAGTCGGAGCCCGCGGCGCCGACCAGGATCGGGCCGGTGCCGAGAAGGCCCATGCCGAAGCAGACGTTGGCGGCGACACCGCCCCGGCGCACATCGAGGTTGTCGACCAGGAAGGAGAGCGAGACCGTGTGCAGCTGGTCGGCGACCAGCTGGTCGGCGAAGCGGCCCGGGAAGGTCATGAGGTGATCGGTGGCGATGGAGCCGGTGACTGCGATACGCACGGGGAGACTGCTCCTGCGGAGGTCGAGGGGGAACGGGTGACTGCGCTCCCGGGACGGCGTGACAGTTCACGCTACCCGTTCGTCGCACTCGCCTTGAAGGGGGAAAAACTACCCGATAGTAGGGCTTTTATCCTGAGGCTTGCGGTGCCTACGGTGCGGGCATGTCGAAGAACATCGCTCCGCGCGAGTCCGAGATCAGCCTGGCCGAGCTGCGCGGTGACTGCGCACGGATGGCTCCGCACTGGGTGGTACCCGCCAAGGTCGCTTCCACCCCTGTGGCACCTTCCCTGATTCACGGCGTGACCGTACCGGCCGCGTCCGCACGGCTGATCGACTCGATGGCCGAGTACGGCGACTGAGATCGGCGGCCGCTCGCACCGGACACCCCTCGGATGCCCCAGGGGGGAACCGAGTGCTCCTGCGCCCCGTCCCACTGTTGTCCCCGACTCGCGGGACAGGCGATGACCGTGCGACGGTCACGGTGACGGCAACGCAGTCGAAGGAGCGATCCGGTGAGCACCGAGCGACCCGACAACGACGTGACCCGCCCCCGGCGGCGGTCGCCGCTGGCCGTTGCCTCGGTGGCGGCAGCGGTGCTGCTGGCCGGGGGCGGCGGCGCGTACTGGGCCGCCACCGCGGCGGACGACGGGGGCGGCCGGGCGGGCAGCAGTGACAACGCCCCTCCCCTGCTCGCGCTCGACGAGACGCCGGGCGGTCCGGACAGCCGGACGGCGCCCCCCGAGGGCATTGCTGTCGGCGAGCCCGATCCCAGTGGCGGCGGCCTGGTCTACCGCGCGGCCGGCAAGCTGCCCGACGGGCCGGACACGGCCGCTGTCCACCGCGCGAAAGGCACGGTCTCGGCGGCGGAGGTGGCGCGGCTGGCGAAGGCGCTGGGCGTGGCGGGTACCCCGCAGGCCGAGGGCACTGCCTGGAAGGTGGGTTCCGACGGGGACGGTTCGGGTCCGCTGCTGCGGGTGAACAAGCAGGCGCCGGGCACCTGGACCTTCGCCAGGTACGGCTCCGGCGGTACGGACAACTGCCAGAGTACGACGGTGTGTTCGAGCAAGGACATGGCGCCGGGCGGCACAGGATCTCCGGTGAGCGAGAAGGCCGCCAAGGCCGCCGCGGCGCCCGTGCTGAAGGCGGCCGGTCAGGACGGCGCGGCCCTCGACGCCCGCCAACTGATGGGCTCGGTACGGGTGGTGAACGCGGACCCGGTGGTCGACGGGCTGCCCACGTACGGCTGGGCGACCGGGATCCAGGTGGGACCCGACGGTGAAGTGACCGGTGGCAGCGGGCAGTTGAAGGGTCTGGAGAAGGGCGCCGAGTATCCGGTGATCAGCGCGGGCGACGCGTTGAACCAGCTGAACAGGGCGGCCCGGGCGGACGCTTCCTCCAGTGGCATCGGGGGGTGTGCCATCCCCGTACCGCTGGAGGACGGCACCCTGAAGTCGCCGGGGAACAGTTGCGGGACACGGACCGGGGCGGAGCGCGGGACGACGACCGTGACGGTCGACAAGGCAGTGTTCGGCCTTGCGATGCGGCACGTGGAGGGCGAGCAGACGCTCGTACCGTCGTGGCTCTTCTCGGTGCACCCGGCCGCGGGCGGGACGGGCAGGACGGTCACGCAGGTCGCGGTGGACCCGGACTCGCTGGCGAAGCCCTCGAAGACCCCGGAGCCGGAGAAGACCCCGGGCCCCGGCTCGGGGGACGCCGCACGGTCGCAGCGGCCGCTCATCTCGTACAGCGCCGACGGGCGGACGCTGGAAGTGACGTTCTGGGGCGGGGTGTGCAGTACGTACGCGGCGAGCGCGACCGAGAGCGCGGACGCCGTACGGGTGACGATCACCGAGTCGGTCCCCGACCCGAAGAAGGTCTGCATCATGATCGCCAAGAAGCTGACGCGGACGGTGACGCTGGACGCGCCGCTGGGTGACCGGAAGGTGCTCGACACCACGGGCAGCGTGGTGCCGCGCGGCTAGGGGTGTCCGGGCGGAAGCGGACGGCAGGCACGGCAGAAGGCGACGGCCCCGGGTTTCCGGGGCCGTCGCCTTCTGTGGGTACTGCTACCCGCTACTGCCTTCGCGCCTTAGCTGAAGGAGTCGCCGCAGGCGCAGGAGCCCGTGGCGTTCGGGTTGTCGATCGTGAAGCCCTGCTTCTCGATGGTGTCGACGAAGTCGACGGAGGCGCCGCCCAGGTACGGAGCGCTCATCCGGTCGGTGACAACCTTGACGCCGCCGAAGTCCTTCACGACGTCGCCGTCGAGCGAACGCTCGTCGAAGAAGAGCTGGTAGCGCAGGCCCGAGCAGCCGCCGGGCTGGACGGCGACGCGCAGCGCCAGGTCGTCACGGCCTTCCTGCTCCAGCAGGCCCTTGACCTTGGCTGCGGCGGCGTCGGACAGGAGGATGCCGTCGCTCACGGTGGTGGTCTCGTCCGATACGGACATCTGCTTCTCTCCCGGGTTGTACGGACTGCTTGCCGACGTTGCAACCGTCGGGACCGCGGATTCATTCCGGGCCGAGCGCTTGCCTGTTCCTTTTATGCTCGCACACCGGTCCAGGAAGCGTTCGCGAGCGGGGACTTCAAGGGTGCGAAAACGGAATGCGTCACATCGACGCGATCGGTGTCGTCAAAGTGACATGAAGCAGATATGATAGATAGCGTCAAATAGACGAAAAGGCTTCCCGGTGCAAGCCCAGGCTCCACTGGAGCGGCTTCGCCGCACTGACCGCAGAACAGAAAGGGTGCGTGACGTGACCACCGCCCAACCACTGGATGTCCAGCCGACGCCCCTCGCCCTGCTGCTCCTCGGCCGCGATGCCGACCCCAGGAGCGAGCGCGGCGTCGAGTGTCCTGGTGATCTGCCCTCCCCGTCCGACCCGGACCTGGTGGAGCGCGCCCGCGCGGCCAAGGAGAAGCTCGGGGACAAGGTCTTCGTCCTCGGCCACCACTACCAGCGCGACGAGGTCATCCAGTTCGCGGACGTCACCGGCGACTCGTTCAAGCTCGCCCGCGACGCCGCCGCCCGGCCGGAGGCCGAGTACATCGTCTTCTGCGGCGTGCACTTCATGGCCGAGTCCGCGGACATCCTGACCACCGACGACCAGAAGGTCGTACTGCCGGACCTGGCCGCGGGCTGCTCGATGGCCGACATGGCCACCGCCGAGCAGGTCGCCGAGTGCTGGGACGTGCTGACCGAGGCCGGGATCGCCGAGCAGGTCGTACCCGTCTCGTACATGAACTCCTCCGCCGACATCAAGGCCTTCACCGGCCGGCACGGCGGCACGATCTGTACCTCGTCCAATGCGAAGCGGGCCCTGGAGTGGGCCTTCGAGCAGGGCGAGAAGGTGCTCTTCCTTCCCGACCAGCACCTGGGCCGGAACACCGCGGTCCGGGACATGGGGATGACCCTGGAGGACTGCGTCCTCTACAACCCGCACAAGCCGAACGGCGGCCTCACCGCCGAGGAGCTGCGGAACGCGAAGATGATCCTGTGGCGCGGGCACTGCTCGGTGCACGGGCGCTTCTCGGTGGAGTCCGTCAACGATGTGCGCGAGCGCATCCCGGGCGTCAATGTGCTGGTGCACCCCGAGTGCAAGCACGAGGTCGTGGCGGCGGCGGACTACGTCGGCTCGACGGAGTACATCATCAAGGCCCTGGAGGCGGCGCCGGCCGGCTCGAAGTGGGCGATCGGCACCGAGCTGAACCTGGTGCGGCGCCTGGGCAACCGGTTCGCGGCGGAGGACAAGGAGATCGTCTTCCTCGACAAGACGGTCTGCTTCTGCTCGACGATGAACCGGATCGACCTGCCGCACCTGGTGTGGACGCTGGAGTCGCTGGCCGAGGGCAAGCTGGTCAACCGGATCGAGGTCGACCCGGAGACGGAGAAGTACGCGAAGCTGGCGCTGGAGCGGATGCTGGCGCTGCCGTAGGGGTGTGCGCCTGCGGCGGGCGCTGCCCCCTGACCGTCCCTTCCCGCTGTATCCGAGGTGCGGCTCCGCCGTGTGGCGGGGCTCGCCCCCGGACCCCCGGTCCTCGAACGCCGGACGGGCCGGGACTGCCGGATCGGCTGGAGACGCACAAAGGCCCCGGCACCGTTTCGACGGTGCCGGGGCCTTTGCGTGACCCGTCTTACGCCTTCGCGGGCTCCGGCTCCTCGGAGGTGGTCTCCTCCGGCTGGGCCGGGGCGGACAGGCCCGCCTTCTTCGCCCGCTTGATCGCCTTCTTCTTCGCGCGGCGCTCCTTACGGAGCTCCACCATCGCGTACAGCGTCGGCACGAGCAGCAGCGTCAGCAGCGTAGACGTGACCAGACCGCCGATCACCACGACGGCGAGGGGCTGCGAGATGAAGCCGCCCTCGCCGGTGACGCCGAGTGCCATCGGGAGCAGGGCGAAGATCGTCGCGAGCGCGGTCATCAGGATCGGGCGCAGGCGGTGGCGGCCGCCCTCGACGACTGCTTCGACGATGCCCAGGCCCTGCGACCGGTACTGGTTGATCAGGTCGATCAGCACGATCGCGTTGGTTACCACGATGCCGATCAGCATCAGCATGCCGATCATCGCCGGAACGCCCATCGGGGTGCCGGTGACGACCAGGAGGCCGATGGCGCCCGTTGCCGCGAACGGGATGGAGACCAGCAGGATCAGCGGCTGGACGAGCGAGCGGAACGTCGCGACGAGCAGCATGAAGACGATCGCGATCGCGGCCAGCATGGCCAGACCGAGCTTCATGAACGCGTCGTTCTGGTCCTCGGAGACACCGCCGATGGTGGCGGTGGCGCCGTCCGGCAGGTCCAGGGCGTTGATCTTCGACTGGAGCGAGGCGCTCACCGCGCCGGTGTTGTCACCGGTGGGGCGGGCGGTGATCGTGGCGGCGCGCTGGCCGTCGATCCGCGTCATCGAGACCGGGCCGGGCACCAGCTTCACATCGGCGATCTGACCGAGCTCGACCGGGCCGAGCGAGAGGTTCTTCAGCTCGTCCATCGTGGTGGCCGGGTGGGCGGACTTGATGACGACGTCGCGCTCGGTGTCGTCCATGATCGCCTTGCCGGACGGGGTACCACGCACCGCCCCGGCGACGGCCGCGCCGAGCGTGGTCTGGTTGAAGCCGGCGGCCGCGGCCTTGGCGTTGGCCTTGACCGAGATGCGCGGAATGGACTGCGCAAGGTCGCTCTGGACGTCGGTGACGTCCTTGAGCTCGGCCACCTCGGCCCTTACCTCTTCGGAGGCCTTCTTCAGGGTGTCCGCGTCGGCGGACTTGACCACGACGCTCAGGTCCTGGCTGCCGAAGCCGTCGCCCGCGGCGATGGTGGTGTCACCGATGCCGTCGAGCTTGCCGAGGCCCTCGTCGATGCGCTTCTGGGTGGCGTCGAAGTCGGCCGAGTCCTTCAGGGTGACCTGGTAGGAGGCCTGGTTGGATCCCGTACCGCCGCCGAAGGCCGCCATGAAGCCGGAGGAGCCGACGGTGACCTGGTAGTCCTTGACGCCCTTGTCGCCGGCGAGGAGCTTCTCGACCTTCTTGGCCGCCTCGTCGGCGGCCACCAGGCTGGTGCCGGGGGCCAGCTCCTGCTTGATGGAGAGGACTTCCTGCTCGCCCTGGTCGAAGAAGTTGGTCTTCAGCAGCGGGGCCATGCCGAAGGTGCCGAAGAGCACGGCGACGGCGATGACGATGCTGGTGATACGGCGCCGGGTCGCGAAGCGCAGCACCGGGACGTACAGCCGCTGGAGCCGGCTGCGGGCTTCCTTCTCCTCGGCCTTGCGACGGGCCTCGTCCGGATTCTCCGCGCTGCCCTTGGGGGCGCGCAGGAACCAGTACGACAGCACGGGGACCACGGTCAGTGAGACCAGCAGGGAGGCGAGCAGGGCCGCGGTGACGGTCAGGGAGAACGAACCGAACAGCTCGCCCACCATGCCGCCGACCAGACCGATGGGCAGGAAGACGGCGACCGTGGTGAGGGTCGACGAGGTGACCGCACCGGCCACTTCCTTCACCGCGGTGATGATCGCGGACTGGCGCTCCTCGCCGTAGCCGAGGTGGCGCTTGATGTTCTCCAGGACGACGATCGAGTCGTCGACGACGCGGCCGATCGCGATGGTCAGCGCGCCGAGCGTGAGCATGTTGAGCGACAGGTCGCGGGTCCAGAGCACGATCAGGGCGAGGACCACGGAGAGCGGGATGGAGACCGCGGTGACCAGCGTCGAGCGGAGCGACGCGAGGAAGACCAGGATCACGATGACCGCGAAGAGCAGGCCGAGCGCGCCCTCGGTGGTCAGGCCGGAGATCGCCTTGGAGACGGCCGGGCCCTGGTCGGAGACGACGGTCAGTTCGGCGCCGGCGCCGAGGTCCTTGCGAAGGTCCGGGAGCTTGTCCTTGACGGCGTCCGAGATGGCGACGGCGCTGCCGTCCTTGTCCATCGTCGCCATCACGGCGAGACTCGGCTTGCCGTTCGTACGGGTGATGGAGACGGCGGTGGCCGGCTCCTGCTTCACCGTGGCGATGTCACCGATACGGACCGGCTTGCCGGGCTTGCCGGTGGCCGGGTTCTGGCCGGCGACCCGCAGGTCCTCGATCTGCTTCAGCGAGGTGAAGGCTCCGCCGACCTGGACGGTGCGGCTCTTGCCCTGCTCGGAGAAGGAGCCGGCCGGGACCGTGGCGCCGCCCGCCTGGAGGGCCTGAGCGAGGGATCCGGCGTTCAGTCCGGCGGCCGCGAGCTTCTTGTCGTGGGGAGTGATGGAGACCTGGAGGTCCTGGACACCGTTGACGGTGACCTGGCCGACACCGTCGATGTCCTCCAGGGCGGGGACGACGGTACGGTCCAGCTGGTCGGCGAGCGCCTGCTGGTCCTTGTCGGAGGTGACGGCGAGGACGACGGTCGGGATGTCGTCCGTCGAACCGGCGATGACCTGCGGGTCGACATCGTCGGGCAGCTGGACGCGGGCGCGGTTGACCGCCTGCTGGATGTCGGCGACCAGCTGCTTCGTGCCCTCGTCGCCGAAGTCGAAGGACGCCATGATGACGGCGTTGCCCTCGCTGGCGGTCGAGGTGACGCCCGTGACTCCGTCGACGGACTTGATGGTGTTCTCGAGCGGTTCGACGACCTGCTTCTCGACCACATCGGGAGACGCACCCTGGTAGGGGGCGAGCACCGAGACCATCGGGAGTTCGATGGTGGGCAGCAACTGCTGCTTGAGCTGCGGGATCGCGATCGCTCCGAAGACGAGCGCGACGATCGAGATCAGCCCGATCAGGGCCCTTTGCGCGAGGCTGAATCTGGACAGCCAGGACATGGGTGGGTCTCTCTTCTGTGGCTTACGCGGCAGGTGGGCGGGTGACTCGGGGACAGACCCGGCCCAGCTATACGATCGCGCATCCGCCGGGGCGAAAACGTCGGCCGCAGGGTCGCATTCTTATGCGGCGCATACCGCAGGTGGAGTACGCCGCTTCTCCACCTGTTACTCCACCCGGGGGCGCACCAGGCCCGATTCGTACGCGATTACCACCAATTGAGCCCGGTCGCGGGCGCCCAGCTTCGCCATCGCCCGGTTCACATGGGTCTTGACGGTGAGCGGGCTCACGACGAGACGTTCGGCGATCTCGTCGTTGGAGAGCCCGCCCGCGACGAGGACCAGCACCTCGCGTTCGCGACCGGTGAGCGCGTCGAGCCGCTCGGAGTACTCGGCGGCGCTCGGCCCCGAGCCGTCCGAACTGCCGCCCTGCGCGAGGAAGGTGGCGATCAGCCCTTTGGTCGCGACCGGGGAGAGCAGTGCCTCGCCGCCCGCAGCGATACGGATGGCATTGAGCAGTTCGTCGGGTTCCGCCCCCTTGCCGAGGAAGCCGGACGCGCCTGCCCGCAGCGACTGCACCACGTACTCGTCGACCTCGAAGGTGGTGAGCATGACGACCCGCACATCCGCCAGATCCGGGTCGGCGCTGATCATCCGGGTCGCGGCGAGCCCGTCCGTACCGGGCATCCGGATGTCCATCAGCACCACATCGGCGCGCGTCGAGCGGGCCAGCGCCACGGCTTCGGCGCCGTCCGCCGCCTCGCCGACCACGTCCATGTCGGGCTCGGAGTCGACCAGCACCCGGAACGCGCTGCGCAGCAGTGCCTGGTCGTCGACGAGCAGGACCCTGATGGGCGGTGTCATGGGCGGTGTCATGGGCGTTCCCCCGTCCGGCCCGCCGCGCCCGGCGACTCCGGCTCTCCCGTGCGGACCTTGACCGGCAGGATCGCATGAACCCTAAATCCGCCGCCGTAGCGGGGCCCGGCAGTGAGGGCACCGCCGAGAGCGGTGACGCGTTCACGCATACCGAGCAGTCCGTGGCCGCCGCCGTCGACAGCGGTACCCGCGCCATCGGTCCGGCCCGTGCCGTTGTCGAGGACCGTGACCTCGGCCGTCTCCCCGACCCGTATGACACTCACCTCGGCCTTCGCCCCGGGGCCCGCGTGCTTCTGCACATTGGTCAGCGCCTCCTGGATCACCCGGTACGCGGCGAGATCGACGGCCGCGGGCAGCGGGGCCACGTGGTCGGCGCATGCCACCTCGACCGGGAGTCCGGCGCGCCGGACCTTGTCCACCAGCTCGCCGAGGACCGCGAGGCCGGGGGCCGGCTCGGTCGGCGCCTCGGGGTCGCCGGACTGGCGCAGCAGCCCGACTGTGGCGCGGAGTTCGTCCAGTGCGGAGCGGCTGGCCTCCCGGACGTGGGCGAGCGCCTCCTTGGCCTGGTCGGGGCGCTTGTCCATGACGTGGGCGGCGACCCCGGCCTGCACATTGACCAGGGCGATGTGGTGGGCGACGACGTCGTGCAGATCGCGGGCGATCCGCAGCCGCTCCTCGGCGACCCGGCGGCGGGCCTCCTCCTCACGGGTGCGCTCGGCCCGTTCGGCCCGTTCCCTGATCGCGTCGACGAACGCCCGCCGCGAGCGGACGGCGTCCCCGGCCGCGCCGGCCATGCCGGTCCAGGCGAAGACCCCGAGGTTCTCCTGGCTGTACCAGGGGGAAGCACCGAAGAGCATCGCGGACGCCGCCAGAACGCTCATGGTCAGCAGGCCCACCCGCCAGGTGGTGGGCCGGTCGGTGGTGGCGGCAACCGTGTACAGCGCGATGACCGCGCTCATCACCACCGGGGCGGGCGGGTCCACCAGCACGAACTCGACGATCGCCAGCGCACCGGTAGCGGCGAGCACCGCCATGGGGTTGCGCCGCCGCAGGACGAGCACGGCAGCACCCAGCACCATCAGGACGACGCTGGCCGCCTCGGGCGTGCGAGTGCCGAAGCTGGGCCCGTTCGGGGCGTTCGGGTCGGTGAACGACCCCGCGATCATCGACGCGAGCACGGCCACGGCAAGCGCGCCGTCGAACGCGAGGGGATGGTCGCGCAGCCAGCGCCGCACGCGCAGGAACCCGGTTCCGAGGGTGGTCACGTCAAGCAACGGTACGGCGTGTCGCGGACGGGTACGGTCCGGCCGCCCCCGGGGCCGTACGCAGAACGCACCGATCCGGACGAACCGGTCCGGCAGCACGACGAACCGGTCCGGACAGCGCTCCGCCCCGTGGCCGGCGGACCGGGCACGGGGCAGAGCGCATGCGTGCGGGTGCTGGAGCGGCTGACGTCAGCCGGGGATCAGACCGTCGTCGCGGAGCATGTCGCGTACCTCTTCGAGGGTGGCGTCGGGCGACGGCAGGATCAGTTCGGACGGCTCCAGGGAGTCGTCCGGCAAGGGTGTGCCGAGCTCGCGCACCCTGGCGAGAAGCGCGTGGAGGGTGGCGCGGAAGCCTGCGCCGTCACCACTCTCCATCTCGGCGAGCAGTTCGTTGTCGAGCTTGTTCAGCTCGGCGAGATGACTGTCGGCCAGGGTCAGCTGGCCCTCCCCCATGATCCGAACGATCATGACGTCTGCCTCACTGCTTGTCGAACTTGTGCGGGGACTGCGACGACTGCTGCTGGGCGGCGTCCTGCGAGCCGCCCTCGATCGCCTGCTGCGGAGCGGAGCCACCGGCCAGTTCGGCCTTCATGCGCTGCAGCTCCAGCTCCACATCCGTACCACCGGAGATCCGGTCGAGCTCGGCGGCGATGTCGTCCTTCGCCGTACCGGTCGGGTCGTCGAGTGCGCCGGAGGCGAGCAGCTCGTCGATCGCACCGGCGCGCGCCTGCAGCTGCTGGGTCTTGTCCTCGGCCCGCTGGATCGCCAGGCCGACGTCGCCCATCTCCTCGGAGATCCCGGAGAACGCCTCGCCGATCCGGGTCTGCGCCTGGGCGGCGGTGTAGGTGGCCTTGATGGTCTCCTTCTTGGTACGGAAGGCGTCGACCTTGGCCTGCAGCCGCTGGGCCGCGAGAGTGAGTTTCTCCTCCTCACCCTGCAGCGTCGAGTGCTGCGTCTCCAGATCGGTGACCTGCTGCTGGAGGGCGGCCCGCCGGGACAGCGCTTCGCGGGCCAGGTCCTCACGGCCGAGCGCGAGCGCCTTGCGGCCCTGGTCCTCCAGCTTGGACGTCTGGCCCTGCAGCTGGTTCAGCTGCAGCTCCAGGCGCTTGCGCGAGGTCGCCACATCGGCGACACCGCGACGCACCTTCTGAAGCAGCTCCAGCTGCTTCTGGTACGAGTAATCGAGGGTCTCGCGCGGATCCTCGGCCCGGTCAAGGGCCTTGTTTGCCTTCGCGCGGAAGATCATCCCCATACGCTTCATGACACCGCTCATGGGCTTCGCGCGCCCCCTTCTGACGGACTGGGCTCCAGCACTCCAACAGAACCCACAGTACGGGCCCTGTCTCTATTACCGCACTGTTCGGGCAAGGATGTGGTCCTCCCCAAGGACGACTGCTCCCGGTCACCGCTCCGGCCCAGGGAGTAGGTGGCTGTCAGGGAAACCGGCGGCAACGTCCGTTCTGCCCCTCTCGGGACACCTGTGAGGACGCAGGCCGTTGCCGGATCGTTCCCAACCGGGCTGGGGTCGCCGCGATCGACCCCGTACCCTTGGGTTTTGTGTTCCGTAGCCGTTCGAAGGAAGAGAAGGCGCCCACCTCCAAGGTGACGGCGGACCTCTCCACGCAGCCCCGCGACCCGCAGGCACCCAAGGGTCGCCCCACCCCCAAGCGCAGCGATGCCCAGACGCAGCGCCGTCGTGCCTCCAGTGGTGCGCCGCTCGACCGCAAGGAGGCCACGAAGCGCCAGCGCGAAGCGCGCCGGGTGGACATGGCCAAGCAGCGGGAGGCGCTCGCGAGTGGCGACGAGCGTTATCTGCCGGTCCGCGACAAGGGTCCGGTGCGGCGCTTCGTCCGTGACTTCGTGGACTCGCGCTTCTGCATCGCGGAGTTCTTCCTGCCGCTCGCAGTGATCATTCTGATTCTCAGCGTGATCCAGGTGCAGAACATCCAGAACATCTCGCTGCTGCTCTGGCTCGGCGTGATCGTACTGATCGTCATCGACTCGATCGGTCTCGCGTTCCGGCTGAAGAAGCAGCTGAACGCACGCTTCCCCGATGCGCCGAAGCGCGGCGCGGTCGCCTACGGTCTGATGCGTACGCTTCAGATGCGTCGGCTCCGTCTGCCGAAGCCTCAGGTCAAGCGAGGAGAGCGGCCCTGAGCACGGAGCTCGCCGGCTCGATCGGCGGTCCGTCCGTCGGTCCGCCTCGCCGCGGCACCTCCCCGTTCTCCGGGGCCTCTGCCGCCTGGCTCAAAGGGCTCGACGGGCTGCGCAACACCGTCCGCCAGGAGCTGGTCGCCCGGCAGCTCGACGAGCAGATCTCCGCGCGCTTCCCGGTCGGGCAGCGGCTGCGGGTCCTCGATGTGGGCATGGGACAGGGCACCCAGGCACTGCGGCTGGCCCGGGCCGGCCACACGGTGACCGGCCTGGAGTCCGACGCCGAGATGCTGCGGGTGGCCCGCGAGGCGCTCGGTGACGAGCCCGCGGGCATCCGGGAGCGGGTCCGGCTGATCGAGGGCGACGGCCTGGAGACCGGGGTGCACTTCCTGCCGGGCAGTTTCGATGTGGTGCTCTGCCACGGCGTGCTGATGTACGTCCAGGAGCCGGACGCGATGCTGGCGGGCCTGGCCCGGATGCTGGCGCCCGGCGGGCTGCTGTCCCTGCTCGTACGGAACGGGGACGCGCTGGCGATGCGGCCCGGCACCGCCGGGGACTGGGACACGGCGCTGGCCGCGTTCGACACGGACGCGTACACCAACCGGCTGGGAGTGACGGTCCGGGCCGACCGCCTGGACGCCCTCACCGCCACACTCGCCGGGATCGCGGCGCCGCTGCATGCCTGGTACGGGGTGCGGATCTTCACGGACCACGTGAGCAATGACGTGGAACTGCCGGCCGCGACGGAACTGGACCGGGTGCTGGCAGCGGAGGACCGGGCCGGGCGGACGGACCCGTACCGCAGCGTGGCAGCACTGCTCCATCTGTGCGGCGTGCGGGGCTAAGGGCTGTCCCGTAATCCCTGGCGGGCGCCCCCGCCCGATCGGCTGCCCCCAACAGGCCGCCAAAGGGGTTAAAAGTAATAATCCGGACATGGATGCTTCCCCTTCCCGCAGCCGTGTCCACGGGTTGGCGCTGCCTCTGGCCGCAGGCCTCTGCGCCATCGCCCTGGTGAGCGGCTGCTCCGGATCGAATTCGAACGCGTCGCAGGCCGGTGCCACGAAGCCGGGCTCGACGCAGCAGAATTCGGCCACCCGGCCCGCCGACGATCTGCAGGCCGGGTTCCAGACCGTCATCAAGAACGTCCTGCCGTCGGTCGTGCAGATCGACGCCTCCAACAGTCTTGGCTCGGGCATCGTCTACGACGACAAGGGCCATATCGTCACCAATGCCCATGTGGTGGGCGAGGAGAAGACCTTCAAGGTCACCATCGCCACCGGCGAGAAGGTGCTGAGCGCCTCGCTGGTCGCCGCGTATCCGCAACAGGACCTGGCCGTCATCAAGCTCGACGACGTGCCGAGCGGGCTGGAGCCCGCGACGTTCGGTGAATCGGAGAAGGTCGAGGTCGGCCAGATCGTGCTGGCGATGGGCTCGCCGCTCGGGCTGTCCAGCAGCGTCACCCAGGGCATCGTGTCAGCGGTCGGCCGGACCGTGACCGAGAGCAGTGCGGGCGGGGGCACCGGGGCGACCATCGCGAACATGGTGCAGACCTCCGCGGCGATCAACCCGGGCAACAGTGGTGGCGCGCTGGTCAACCTCGACAGTGAGGTGATCGGCATCCCGACCCTGGGAGCGGTGGACCCGGAAATGGGTGACAGCGCAGCGCCGGGCATCGGGTTCGCGATCCCCGCCTCGATGGTGAAGAAGGTGGCCGAGCAGATCGTCAAGAACGGCAAGGTCACCGACTCGGGCCGGGCGGCGCTGAACATCACCGGCCGCACGGTCGTCGACGACAACTACCAGCCGGCCGGGGTGGCCCTGGTCGGCGTCACGAAGGGCGGCGCCGCTGACGAGGCGGGGCTGCGGGCCGGCGACATCATCACGAAGATCGGCGACACACAGATCACGACGATCATCTCGCTGTCGGAGGCACTGGCCGCCGACAAACCCGGGCAGAAGGTCACGGTGACGTATCTGCGCAATGGTGCGCAGAAGACCGCGGACGTCACACTGGGCGAGATCTGACCACCTGCGGGACCACGCATGCACAGGCCGCGGGCGCCGACGAACGGCGCCCGCGGCCTGTGCATGCCGGTGGCGCAGGTCAGCCCTGGTCGGCCTGGAGGCTCATGGGGCCGTAGATCTTCGTCGCGTCCTCGAACAGCGTCACCTGGTCCGCTCCGCCGTCGAGGAGTTCCTTCCAGAACTCGCCGATCCAGGACTCCGCATCGCCCTGGGTCGTGAATTCCTCCGGCTGCAGCGCCGGCTCCGTCTCCGTACCGTCGGACTTCTCGAACCGCCACGTCCACGCCATGTCCGCCTCCTGGGTCACGTTGCTGCCCGCAGCCTAGTGGCTGGACGCGCAGGGTTGGTCGCGCAGTCGGTGCGGGGACGCGGGAGGATCAGGAGCGTGGAACTGACCCTGCTCGGCACCGGAGCCCCCGACGGGCTGCCTCGCCCCGAATGTCCGTGCGCCGCCTGCGCCACCGCCCGTGGGGCACGGGCACGGGCCGCGACCTCGTTGCTGGTCGACGATGCGCTGCTGCTCGATCTCACTCCGGGGGCCGTGTTCGCCGCCGCCCGTGCGGGTCACTCGCTGACCGGCGTACGGCAGGTGCTGCTCACCCACCCGCACGACGGGCCCGCCGTGGAGCTGCCCGCCGGGCTGCCCCCGGCCGGCCGGGTGCCGGACGGGCGGGAGCTGACGCTGATCAGCGGGCACCGGATCCGGGCGGTGCCGATGGACGCGCCGGGGACCGGATACGAGGTGACGGCCCCGGAGGGCGAGCGGCTGCTGTACATGCCGCCGGGGGCCGCCCCCGCCGGTCTGACGGACCGGGTGGCGGAGCCGTACGACATGGTCGTCGGCGATGTGACCGGGCGGCCGGACGCGGTGGCCCGGCTGCGGGCCGTCGAGGCGATCGGGCCGGCCACCGAGGTCATCGCCGTCCATATCGACCACAACACGCCGCCCGGCCCCGAGCTGGACCGGCGGCTCGCCGCGTCCGGGGCGCGGACCGTGCCGGACGGGACGACGCTGGTGGTCGGCGACTATCACGCCGTACCGGATGTGCCGCGGCGCACGCTGGTGACGGGAGGTGCGCGGTCCGGGAAGTCGGTGGAGGCCGAGCGGCGGCTGGAGACGTTCCCCGAGGTGGTGTACGTGGCGACCGGAGGCAGCCGGGACAGCGACGCGGAGTGGGCCGCCCGGATCGGTCTGCACCGGGAGCGCAGGCCGGCCGCCTGGCGCACCGAGGAGACCTGTGAACTGGTGGAGCTGCTGGAGTCGGACGGGCCACCACTGTTGATCGACTGCCTGTCGCTGTGGCTGACGGACGCGATGGACCGGGTGGACGCCTGGTCCGACGCGGCGTGGGCGAACGGCGGCGAGACCGCGCTGCGGGAGCGGATCGCCGAACTGGTCGGTGCGGTGCGCGGGACACGGCGTACCGTCGTCACCGTGACCAATGAGGTCGGCTCCGGCGTGGTGCCCGCGACGGCCGCCGGGCGGCGGTTCCGGGACGAGTTGGGCCGGCTGAACGCGGCGTTCGCCGACGAGTGCGAGCACGTACTGCTGGTGGTGGCCGGGCAGGCACTTGCCCTGCGCGGCTGAGCGAACGGAACGGCAGGCGGGAAAGGAGCGGACATGGCACGTGTACGGCCGATGCTGGACGGGGTTCCGGAGACCCTGTTGTGGACGCTCTACAACCGGGCGTACGAGGCGGGGCAGCCCTATCCCGTCATCGACGATCCGGTGGCGCTGCAGTTGGTGGCGGACCTCGACTACCCCTTCGAGGAGCGGTTCGGGCGGCCGAACGCGTTCCACTCGCAGGCGCAGGCGCTGCGTTCACGCTGCTTCGACCTGGCGGTGGAGGGCTATCTGCGCGCCCATCCGCAGGCCACCGTGGTCGCGCTCGGCGACGGTCTGGAGACCGGCTTCTGGCGGGTCGACAACGGCCGGCTGAACTGGCTGAGCGTGGAGCTGCCGCAGGTCGCCGCGCTGCGGCGCACGCTGCTGCCCGCGTCGGACCGGCTGCGGACGCTGTCCCGTTCGGCGACCGACCTCTCCTGGCTGGACGAGATCGAGGACCCGGCCGGCCGGGGTGTGGCCGTCACGACCCAGGGGCTGCTGATGTATCTGGAACCTCCCGAGGTGCGGAAGATTCTGGCGGGCTGCGCCGAACGGCTGCCGGGCGGTGTGCTCGTCCTCGACTCGATGGCGCGCTGGCTGGCGAGAGGGACGGTGGCCGGTACGTCGAAGGTCGGCTCCATGACCATCCCGCCGATGCGCTGGGCGATGAACCCGGGCGAGCGGAAGAAGCTGCGCAGTGCGCATCCGAACATCACCGAGGTGCACGCGCTGGGGCTGCCGCGCGGGCGGGGTGCGATGGGCGAGCTGATCCGGCTCCAGCACCTGGCCCCCGGGCTGCGGACGCTGACCCCCGCGATGACGCTGCTGCGGTTCGGGGCCTGATCCACCGGCCGCCGCACTGATGGGGCGTCAGAAATGTGGCAGGTACTGTTCCGCAATGAGCCCGGCGGCGGGCTCGCCGGCCCACACCACGTATCGACCCGCGAGGCAGACCCCCGTGAATCTGGACGACTTCTCCGACCTGATCGAACGCCCCGACGGCGGCGTACGGCGCGACGCCGAGGAACGCCGGGAGCGGCTGATCGTGCCCCCGGGCGCCCTCGGCCGCCTCGACGAGCTGGGCGAATGGCTCTCGGCCGCGCAGCAGGCCGTACCGGTCAAGCCGATCGAGCAGCCGCGCGTGGTGCTCTTCGCCGGTGATCACGGGGTGGCCGAGCTGGGTGTCTCGGGCCGCGCGGCCGGCACCGCGCACGAGCTGGTGCGGGCCACGCTGGACGGTGCGACGCCGCTCGCCGTGCTGGCCCGCCGCTTCTCCGTACCGGTACGGATCGTCGACGCCGGTCTGGACTGCGATCCGGAACTGCTGCCCGAGTCGGTCGTACGTCACCGGGTGCGGCGCGGCAGCGGCCGGATCGACATCGAGGACGCGTTGACGGCCGAGGAGGCCGAGCAGGCGGTACGTCTCGGGATCGCGATCGCCGACGAGGAGGCCGATTCGGGCACCGATCTGGTGGTGCTCGGCGATCTGAGCGTCGGCGGCACCACGGCGGCGTCCACGCTCATCGCGGCCCTGTGCGGCACGGACGCCTCGGTGGTCACCGGGCGCGGCGGTGCGGGCATCGACGATCTCGCCTGGATGCGCAAGTGTGCGGCGATCCGGGACTCGCTGCGGCGGGCCCGCCCGGTCCTCGGTGACCAGCTGGAGCTGCTGGCCACGGTCGGCGGCGCGGACCTGGCCGCGATGACCGGATTCCTGCTGCAGTGCGCGGTGCGCAGGCTGCCGGTGATCCTGGACGGCGTGGTCTCGTCGGCGTGTGCGCTGGTCGCCCAGCGGGCCGCGTTCCGGGCGCCGGACTGGTGGCTGGCGGGCCAGGTGAGCGGCGAGCCGGCGCAGACGAAGGCGCTGGACCGGATGGCACTCACCCCGCTGCTCGACCACGGCGTCATCGTGGGCGAGGGGAGCGGGGCGCTGCTGGCGCTTCCGCTCGTGCAGGCCGCGGCCGCGCTGGCGGCGGAGCTGCCCGAGCGCGCACCGGTGGACACCGGCGAGGACGACGAGAAGGACGGCGACGAGGCCGGGAGGACCGGCGCGGACGGCGACACGGACGGCGACACGGACGACGACTGACGGGACCCTGCCGGGCTGCGGCCGCCGACCACGGACACCGGCTGCGGCCCAGCCCTCATGAAGCGCGATGCCCCATATGATCGCTTTTCATGGGAGAGGTCCGATTGGCCGGCGGGGGTGCCCGGCGGAGCACCGTCCGCTCACGACGCAGCGCGGCATTCGCCATCTGGTACCTGCGCGTCGTGTCGTTCATCAATTTCCTGAGCGCCGTCTGGGTCACGCTCGGCCAGGACCTCCGCCGGCACAACACCGAGAACTACTTCACGCCCTATCTGCTCACCGCGGGCTTCTCCTCCGGGGTGGTCGCACTCTTCCTGGCGGTCACCATGCGCCGCCGCAAGCGGGCCGCGTGGATCGTCAACATGGTGCTGAGCGGTCTGCTGCTCCTGCTCTTCGCCTTTGTGATCTCCTTCCCGGAGATCCAGCAGTACCCGCAGAACTGGATCTCCCTGGCACTGACCGCCCTGTTCGTCCTGGCGCTGCTGCTGGGCCGGCGGGAGTTCTACGCCAAGGGCGACAGATCCAACCCGAAGCTGGCGGCCGTGGTCGCCATCGGCGGGCTGCTGCTCACCTCGCTGATCGCGACCCTGCTCGTCACCGTCACCAACACGGCACACGACGAGTACCGCTCGACCTTCCTCGACCGCTGGCGCTACGGCGCGCTGCGGCTGATCTCGGTCGCCGCCGACAACTCCCGCTTCCCCGGCATCACCGTGCCCGGCTGGGTCAATGTCGTCATCAACATCCTCTCCACCCTGCTGCTGATCGCCGTCGTGTACGCGGCTTTCCGCTCCCGCCGGGCCGTCGACCCGATCACCCCGCAGGACGAGGACCGGCTCCGCGTCCTGCTCGACAAGCACGGCGACCGCGACTCGCTCGGCTACTTCGCGCTGCGCCGGGAGAAGAGCGTCGTCTGGTCGCCGACCGGGAAGGCCGCCGTCGCCTACCGGGTGGTCGGCGGGGTCTCGCTCGCCTCCGGTGACCCGATCGGCGACCCGGAGGCCTGGCCCGGCGCGATCGGACCATGGCTCGCCGAGGCCCGCGAGCACGGCTGGATTCCCGCGGTGATGGGAGTGAGCGAGGAGGGCGGCACGGTCTACGCCCGGCACGGCCTCGACGCGCTGGAGCTCGGCGACGAAGCGATCGTGGAGACGGCCGAGTTCACCCTCGACGGGCGGGCGATGCGGACCGTCCGCCAGGCGTACAACCGGGTCAAGCGCGCCGGGTACGAGGTGACCGTCCGCCGCCACGCGGACATCCCCGACGACGAGATGGCCGAACTCCTGCGCCGCGCCGACGACTGGCGCGACGGGGAGACCGAGCGCGGCTTCTCGATGGCGCTCGGACGGCTCGGCGATCCGGCGGACGGGCAGTGCGTGATGCTGGCGTGCCGGGACAGCGGTGACGCCCCGGGACAGGGCGAGTTGCGTGCCGTACTGAGCTTCGTCCCCTGGGGTCCGAGCGGTCTCTCGCTGGACCTGATGCGCCGTGACCGGAACTCCGAGAACGGCCTGATGGAGTTCATGGTCATCGAACTCCTGCAGCGCGCCCGGGAAATCGGAATCACCCAGGTGTCGCTCAACTTCGCAATGTTCCGGTCCGTCTTCGAGAGGGGATCGCGGCTCGGCGCCGGACCGGTGCTGAGGCTGTGGCGCTCACTGCTCAGCTTCTTCTCGCGCTGGTGGCAGATCGAGTCGCTCTACCGCGCCAACGCCAAGTACCGACCGATCTGGGAGCCGCGCTTCATGCTCTTCGAGAAGAGCTCCGACCTGCTGCGCATCGGCATCGCCGCGGCCCGCGCCGAAGGCTTTCTGGAGGCTCCCGGCCTGCCCAGGTGGATGCACCGTTCGCATCTGGGGACGCGTAGATGAGACCGGTGACCGCGCTGCGCACGACCGCCCGCCGCGAGTGGGGGCCGCTGCTGTCGACCGTTCGTTGCGCGCTCGCCGGCTCCCGGCTGCGGGCCGTCCCGGTGACCCTCGGGGCGGTCTGCCTGACGGCCCTGCTCCAGGTGGTGCAGAACCAGTCCTGGGGCCGGCGACCCGTGCACGTCCTCGGCTCGGTGCGGGCCGAGGACCCGCTGTGGATCGCCCTGCTGCGTACCCCGCTGTCTCTGTTCGTACCCGCGCCGGATCTGCCGGTGTGGGGTGCGCTGGCGCAGGTACTGGTGGTGTTCGGGATCGCCGAGATCTGTCTGGGCCGGTGGCGCACCCTGCTGATCGCGTACGTCGCGACGCTGGCCGGGACGCTGTACGCACGGGCCGGCGTCGCGGTCGGCCCGGACGGGCTGTTCGGACTGCCCGCCTCGGACGCACAGGTGGTCGACACCGGCCCGTCGGCGGCGGTGGTCGGGCTCGCGGTGTATGTGTGCCACGCCTACCGGGCCTGGTCCACCGGGGCGGTGGTGATCGCGGCGATGGCCATCGAGGTGGTCTTCAAGAACAATCTGGCGGGCAAGGAGCATCTCGCGGCGATCGTCGCGGTACTGATCCTGTGCGACTTCACGGCCCGGCGCGACCGGCGCCGCCGGCGGCGCGCCCGCCGCGGTCAGGACTTGCGCACCGGGGCCGGAGTCCGGTCCGGCGCGCCGCCGATCAATTCCTCGAATCTGCGGCGCGGCCCCACCCAGCGCCGGTCGTGGTGGTACGCGCGCAGCACCGCCCTGGAGCGGGCGCGGTGCCGGTTGCGGTAGAAGCGCTTCGCCCACCTCGACGTCGGCCGGGCCAGCCGGATCGCGCCGAACAGAGCGACGAACGGCACCAGGGTGCCGATCACCGCCATCCGGGCCTTGCCCTTGAAGAGTGCGACCAGCACGAAGCAGAAGTTGACCACCAGGGTCAGGACGATGCCGAGCCGTCCCTGCTCCTGATCGTTGGTCAGTTCGTTCACCCCGAGCGGTGAGAAGCCGCCGAGGAGGAGCAGGACGAGCGCCGCGGTGAGGACGACGATCTCCACACTCTGCCGGCCCTCCTCGGTCCAGTACACGTCGTCGAGATGGAGGATCAGGGCGAACTCGTCCAGCACCAGCCCTGCCCCCATCCCGAAGATCACCGCGCAGACGCCCGCCGTGACGCCGTGCCGCCCGCTGGAGACCGCACCGAAGCCGCCGATCACCGTCAGCACCACACCGGGCACCACATGGTGAACGTGCAGGCCACCGGGCGTGATGTTGCGGAACGGACCCTTCCCGGCCCTGATCAGCCGGGTGATGAGACGGGTGATGGCGAAGGTCAGCACAAAGGCGGCCAACGCGAGGAGCAGGGGCAGCTTCCCCGGCTCGACGAAGTTCTGATCGAACCAGTGACCCATGCCACCCTCTCCCGATGATCCATTTTGTGACGTTCTGCAGCGTTTCGGCCAATCTATCGACCCGGCGCAGCGATTAGCCTGCGCGCCGTGACCTCCCCGAACAGCCACGGCATACGTTTCGCCTTCGGCACCCTGACCGTCCTCCCCGTCCGCGTCACCCGCTGGGACCGCGATGCGGCCCGCGCCGGGATGCTGTGCGCCCCTCTCGCCGGTCTGGTGGTGGGGCTGCTGGCGGCGGTGCCCGGTGGACTGTTGCTGCTGTTCGGCTCGGGGCCGCTGCTCGCCGCGGTCGCCTCGGCCGCGGTACCCGCGGTCCTCACGAGGGGACTGCATCTCGACGGCCTCGCGGACACGGCGGACGGACTGGGCAGCGGCAAACCCGCTCAGGACGCGCTGCACATCATGAAACAGTCGGACATTGGGCCATTCGGTGTGATCACCCTGCTGTTCGTGCTGCTGGCCCAGGTCGCGGTCCTCCACCCGCTGTACGGGCAGGGCTGGGCGCACGGTGCGATGGCGGCGGTCGTCGCCGGGGTCACCGCCCGGCTCGCGCTCACGCTGGCTTCCCGTCAGGGCGTGCCGCCGGCCCGGCCGGAGGGGCTGGGGGCGGCGGTTGCGGGGACGGTCTCTCTGCGGGCGGCGGCGGGCGCGGCTGCGGTGGTGGTGGCCGCGTGTGCGGGGGCGGGTGCGGTGTTCGGGGGGTACGCACCGTTGCACCAGGGACTTGCGGTGGTGGGCGGGCTGGCCGGCGCGCAGGTGTTGCTGCGGCACTGCGTGCGGAGATTCGGCGGGGTCACGGGCGATGTGTTCGGAGCGGTTGCGGAGGTCGCAGCGACAGGGGCGCTGGTGGTGCTGGCCCTGGGGTGAGAGGCCGCGGGGCAGCCCGATTACCGTTTTGTCCTCCATCGCCGGACGGGCTCGACGTACAGCTCCGGCGCCAGACTCCGAGTTCGTACTTCTTGCGCAGTGAGCTCAGACGCAGTTTCTTCGACTGCGGGCAGAACCGCGCCACCGGCACCTCGTACTCCACATGGAAGACCGCCTTGTCCGCCTCGATGAACGGGGTGAGGGCGGCGCACTCGTCGTACTGCGCGCACTGTTCGTTGACCGCGAAGTCGAAGTCCGGCTCCAGCTGCGGGATCTGGTCCAGGTCGTTCTTCAGGCCGACGGCGAGTCCGTGGCGGTGGGCGATGCGGGCGACGAGCCGGTTGTAGCGCACCTGGTCGGCGGCGGCCAGCGGGAAACCCGTCCGATTGCGGTAGCCGTCCATGTTGTCCGGTTCGACCGCGTCGAAGCCCTTCTTCGCGCACATCTCGATCCGGGCCTCCATCAGCGGTTCCAGCAGGTCCGTGCGGCGGATGTCGAGCCAGCGCTCCCCCGGCCAGCCGTTGCCCCTTCCGCGTACCGAGGCGGGAAACTTCGCCGCATCCGGGCGGAAGTCCTCCCAGGCGCCCGTGGAGACGTAACAGATGACCTTGCGGCCCCGGCGGTGCAGATCGGCGACCGCCGACGCGTCGTGTTCGAAGCCGTCGATGTCGTACACCGGGACGTCCACGGTGGGGTCGAGACGGCCGGAGAGCTGCCACTGCCAGTCGGCGCCGGGCCTCGGCTGCCAGCGCGCCGCGGGGGCGGATTCCGGCGCCGAGGTGCAGCCGGCCAGGACCGCCGACAGAATCAGTACGGCGGGCAGCGCCGGCCCCGGTCGCGACCTGCGTGCAGCCCACTGGGCGCGCATCGCCCTCCCCCGCTCGCTCCGGCATTCCCAACCGACCCTACTGGCAAGGGCGTTTGCGCCTCCGGGGCCCCGGTCCTGGCCGGCCGGTGCCGGAGCCGTGCCCCGGGAACAGGTCGCTGACGGCCCGCCGACGTGATCCGGCAGCAAAGGCGCGCGTAGGCTCATTCCCGGCGCATTGCGGCGGCGTCTACGATGCGCCGGGCACGGTCGGCCCACCCCTCGACCGACAAATGAACTCAACGGAAGCGAGATTTCACCACCGTGACTGCTCTCACTCTCAGCACTGCCGGTGCGGCGACGCTGCGCGCCGACGCACTCGTCGTCGGCGTCGCCAAGGGCGCCAAGGGTCCGGTCGTCGCACCGGGCGCCGAGGCCGTGGACAAGGCGTTCGACGGAAAGCTCGCCACCGTCCTGGAAACCCTGGGCGCCTCCGGTGCCGAGGGCGAAGTCACCAAGCTCCCCGCGCCGGCCGGCCTCAAGGTCCCCGTCGTCATCGCGGTCGGGCTCGGTACGGCTCCGGAGAAGGACGCGGCGTTCGACGCGGAAGCACTGCGCCGGGCCGCCGGCTCCGCCTCGCGTGCGCTGGCCGGTTCGAAGAAGGCCGGCTTCGCGCTGCCGGTCACATCGGTCGAGGACGCCGAGGCCGTCGCCGAGGGCGCACTCCTCGGTGCGTACGCCTTCACCGCGTACCAGGGCGGCGAGACCAAGCTCGACTCGAAGGACAAGAAGAACGGCAACGGTCCGAAGCAGCCGCTCGCCGAGGTCGCCCTGCTCGGCGCCAAGCCGCGCGACAAGGCCTTCAAGGCGGCCGCCGAGCGCGCCGTCGCGGTCGTCGAGGAGATCAACCGCGCCCGCGACCTGATCAACACCCCGCCGAACGACCTGTACCCCGAGTCCTTCGCCGCCGTGGCCACGGCCGCCGGCAAGGAGCACGGCATCAAGGTGCAGGTCCTCGACGAGAAGGCGCTCGTCAAGGGCGGCTTCGGCGGTCTGCTGGGCGTCGGCCAGGGCTCGACCCACGGCCCCCGTCTGGTGAAGCTCGCCTACACGCACCCGAAGGCGGAGAAGACCCTGGCCCTGGTCGGCAAGGGCATCACGTACGACTCGGGCGGCATCTCGCTGAAGCCGGCCGGTCACAACGAGACGATGAAGTGCGACATGAGCGGCGCCGCCGCCGTGTTCGCGACCGTCGTCGCTGCCGCCCGTCTGGGGCTCCAGGTCAACGTCACCGGCTGGCTGGCGCTCGCCGAGAACATGCCGTCCGGCAACGCGACCCGCCCGGGTGACGTGCTGCGCATGTACAGCGGCAAGACCGTCGAGGTCCTCAACACGGACGCCGAGGGCCGGCTCGTCCTCGGCGACGCGCTCACCCGTGCCTCCGAGGAGAACCCGGACGCGATCGTCGACGTGGCGACCCTGACCGGCGCGATGGTGCTGGCACTGGGCCACCGCACCTTCGGCATCATGGCGAACGACGACGCCTTCCGTACCTCCATCCACGAGATCGCCGAGGAGGTCGGCGAGGCCTCCTGGCCGATGCCGCTCCCCGCCGACCTGCGCAAGGGTATGGACTCCCCGACCGCCGACATCGCCAACATGGGCGAGCGGATGGGCGGCGGCCTGGTGGCCGGCCTGTTCCTGCAGGAGTTCGTGGGCGAGGGCATCGCCTGGGCGCACCTGGACATCGCGGGCCCGGCCTTCCACGAGGGCGCGCCGTACGGCTACACGCCGAAGGGCGGCACCGGTTCCGCGGTCCGCACGCTGGTGAAGCTGGCGGAGCGCACCGCGGCCGGCGACCTCGGCTGAGGCAGCTGTGTGCGTACGGCCCCGGGCATACGTCCGGGGCCGTACGTGTTCCCCTCCTTGACACCGCTGCACCGCGTCACACAGGTTTCGCTCTCAACGAAATCCGTATGTCTCTACGCAGCGGTAACCCTCTGGGCCGGACCATCAGCTGTCCCAGACCAGGGCCCCGCGTCCCGCCCACCGTCAACAAGTGCGAAGATGGGTTCTCGGCAGGACAGGGCCCCCACCACAGGGCCGAAAGAAAAAGCGGCCGAACACCAGCCGACCGGCCGGTCACACCCCAGCGACGGGGCCCGGCGTGCGGCGCACATGCATGGAGGACGTGACGTGGCGAACGACGCCAGCACCGTTTTCGACCTAGTGATCCTCGGCGGTGGTAGCGGCGGTTATGCCGCGGCCCTGCGCGGAGCGCAGCTGGGCCTGGATGTCGCTCTGATCGAGAAGGGCAAGGTCGGCGGCACCTGCCTGCACAACGGCTGCATTCCCACGAAGGCGCTGCTGCACGCCGGCGAGATCGCCGACCAGGCACGCGAGGCCGGCCAGTTCGGCGTCAAGGCCACCTTCGAGGGCATCGACATCGAGGCAGTCCACAAGTACAAGGACGAGGTGATCACCGGCCTGTACAAGGGCCTGCAGGGTCTGATCGCCTCGCGCAAGGTGACGTACATCGAGGGTGAGGGACGGCTCTCCTCCCCCACCTCCGTGGACGTGAACGGCCAGCGCATCCAGGGCCGCCACGTGCTCCTGGCGACCGGCTCCGTGCCGAAGTCGCTGCCGGGCCTGGAGATCGACGGCAACCGCATCATCTCCTCGGACCACGCGCTGAAGCTGGACCGCGTCCCGCAGTCCGCGATCGTGCTGGGCGGCGGCGTCATCGGCGTCGAGTTCGCCTCGGCGTGGAAGTCCTTCGGCACCGACGTCACCATCGTCGAGGGCCTGAAGCACCTCGTTCCGGTCGAGGACGAGAACAGCTCGAAGCTTCTTGAGCGCGCTTTCCGCAAGCGCGGCATCAAGTTCAACCTCGGCACCTTCTTCCAGAAGGCCGAGTACACCGACAACGGTGTGCGGGTCACCCTCGCCGACGGCAAGACCTTCGAGGCGGAGATGCTGCTGGTCGCGATCGGCCGCGGCCCGGTCTCGCAGGGTCTGGGTTACGAGGAGGCCGGCGTCGCGATGGACCGCGGCTATGTCCTGGTCGACGAGTACATGCAGACCAACGTCCCGACCGTCTCGGCCGTGGGCGACCTGGCGCCGACCCTCCAGCTCGCGCACGTCGGCTTCGCCGAGGGCATGCTGGTCGCGGAGCGGCTGGCCGGTCTGAAGGTTGTTCCGGTCGACTACGACGGCGTCCCCCGGGTGACGTACTGCCACCCCGAGGTCGCCTCCGTAGGTATCACCGAGGCGAAGGCCAAGGAGCTCTACGGCGCGGACAAGGTCGTCGCTCTGAAGTACAACCTCGCGGGCAACGGCAAGAGCAAGATCCTGAAGACCGCGGGCGAGATCAAGCTCGTCCAGGTCAAGGACGGTGCCGTGGTCGGCGTGCACATGGTCGGTGACCGTATGGGCGAGCAGGTCGGCGAAGCCCAGCTGATCTACAACTGGGAGGCGCTGCCGGCCGAGGTCGCGCAGCTCGTCCACGCCCACCCGACGCAGAACGAGGCGCTCGGTGAGGCCCACCTGGCCCTGGCGGGCAAGCCCCTGCACTCCCACGACTGATCCAGTCAGGGCGCGACGACCGACACTTCCGCACTTCCCCGAGCTCGCGGTCCCGCTCGCGAGCTCGGGGAGACCACATCCTTAGGAGCAACTGAAACCATGTCGGTTTCCGTAACCCTTCCGGCGCTCGGCGAGAGCGTCACCGAGGGCACTGTCACCCGCTGGCTGAAGGCCGAGGGCGAGCGCGTCGAGGCCGACGAGCCGCTGCTCGAGGTCTCGACCGACAAGGTCGACACCGAGATCCCCGCCCCCGCCGCCGGCATCCTCGCGTCCATCAAGGTCGCCGAGGACGAGACCGTCGAGGTCGGCGCCGAGCTGGCCATCATCGACGACGGCACGGGCGCACCCGTCGCGGCCGCGGCTCCGGCCGCCGAGCCCGCGGCCGCGCCTGCCGCTGCCGCCCCGGCCCCGGTCGCCGAGGCCCCTGCCGCTGCCCCGGCCCCCGTGGCCGCGGCTCCGGCTGCTGCCCCGGCCGGTGGTGCCGCCGGCACCGACGTCACCCTTCCGGCCCTCGGCGAGAGCGTCACCGAGGGCACCGTCACCCGCTGGCTGAAGGAGGTCGGCGAGGAGGTCACGGAGGACGAGCCGCTGCTCGAGGTCTCCACGGACAAGGTCGACACCGAGATCCCCGCCCCGGTCTCCGGCGTGCTGCTGGAGATCGTGGTCGCCGAGGACGAGACCGCCGAGGTCGGCGCCAAGCTCGCCGTCATCGGTGTCGCGGGTGCTGCCCCGGCCACCGCCCCGGCTCCGGCCGCTCCGGCTCCCGTGGCCGCCCCGGCTGCGCCGGCCCCGGCCGCCGCTGCCCCCGCACCGGTCGCTCCGGCTGCCCCCGCTCCGGCTCCGGCCCCGGTGGCGCCCGCCGCCCCGGTCGCCGCTCCGGCGCCCGTGGCCGCTGCTCCGGTCGCCGCCCCGGCTCCGGTCACCCCGGTCGCCCCGGCCGCGCCTTCCGGTGACGAGGGCGCGTACGTCACGCCGCTGGTCCGCAAGCTCGCTGCCGAGAACGGTGTCGACCTCGCTGCGGTCAAGGGCACCGGCGTCGGTGGCCGTATCCGCAAGCAGGACGTCGTCGCCGCCGCGGAGGCCGCCAAGGCCGCCGCCGCTGCTCCGGCCCCCGTCGCGGCTGCCCCGGCGGCCTCGAAGGCGCCGATGCTCGAGGTCTCCCCGCTGCGCGGTCAGACGGTCAAGATGACCCGCATGCGCAAGGTCATCGGCGACAACATGATGAAGGCGCTGCACTCGCAGGCCCAGCTGACCTCGGTCCTCGAGGTCGACATCACGAAGCTGATGAAGCTGCGCAACCAGGCGAAGGCCGCGTTCGCCGCCCGTGAGGGCGTCAAGCTGTCCCCGATGCCGTTCTTCGTGAAGGCGGCGGCCCAGGCGCTGAAGGCCCACCCGGTCATCAACGCCCGGATCAACGAGGACGAGGGCACCATCACGTACTTCGACTCGGAGAACATCGGCATCGCCGTGGACGCCGAGAAGGGTCTGATGACCCCGGTCATCAAGGGTGCGGGCGACCTGAACATCGCCGGTATCTCGAAGAAGACCGCCGAGCTGGCCGGCAAGGCCCGCGGTGGCGGCCTGACCCCGGACGACATGTCCGGTGCCACCTTCACCATCAGCAACACCGGTTCGCGCGGTGCGCTGTTCGACACCGTCATCGTGCCGCCGAACCAGGCCGCCATCCTGGGCATCGGTGCCACGGTCCGCCGCCCGGTGGTCATCGACCACCCGGACCTCGGCGAGACGATCGCGGTGCGCGACATGACGTACCTCTCGCTCTCCTACGACCACCGTCTGGTGGACGGCGCGGACGCCGCCCGCTACCTGACCGCGGTCAAGGCGATCCTGGAGGCCGGCGAGTTCGAGGTCGAGCTCGGCCTGTAAGGCGGAGCACAACTCGTTGTAACCAGCCTCACCAGCGGCGCCCCCGTCCGGACCACTTCCGGGCGGGGGCGCCGCCGTATTGTCTAGACACCACCGGTCACCGCTTCGGCACCGACCGGACAGGCAGCGCCGGATTGCCCGAAGGAGCCCCTCATGACCCCGCCCGTCGTCCACTCGCTGCGCGAACAGATCCGCAAGCACATCGTGGACGGGATCGTCAGCGGGCGCTGGAAGCCGGGCGAGCGGATCGTGGAGCGGCGGATCGCCACCGAGTTGGAGGTCAGTCAGACACCCGTACGCGAGGCGCTGCGGGAGCTGGAGACCCTCCGGCTGATCGAGTCGGCACCCAACAAGGGCGTACGGGTGCGGAACCTGACCGCGGCCGACCTGGAGGAGTCCTACCCGGTACGGGCCGGTCTGGAGCAGATTGCTGCGGAGCTGGCGGCTCCGACGCTCGGCGAGGACTGCTCGCGGCTGTCGCCGCATGTGGCGGCGTTGTACGAGGCCGACCGGCTGGCCGACGGCGAGGCGCAGGTACGGCACACGGTGGCGTTCCACCGGGAGATGGTGCGGGCGGCCGGGAACGCCGTGCTGCTGCACACCTGGGAGGGCCTGGGTATCGAGGTGTTCACGGCGCTCTCGATCCGCTGGCTGGGGACGGTGCAGAAGTCGTACGCGGAGGAGCACGAGGCGCTCATCGACGCGTTCCTGCGCAAGGACCCGGACATCGGTGTGCTGGTGAAGGCGCATGTCCTGGGGTGCGCGCCGCGCGCCTGAGGCCCCTGCGCAGATGGGGGCAGGGGCGCTCGGCCGTGCAGTCGCGCGCCCGGCTTGATCCCATTTGGTGCGTCACTCCGTGCCTTGAAACAGGGCACGGGATGCCAATTTCTCCACATCGAGAAGTTTTGCCCTTCATCCTTTGATCGATCATCGATCAGCGACTTACAGTTCACCTTGCGGGCCCACCGGCCCCATCGCCCTGTCCTGCCAGTCAGGGCCTTTCTCCACCCCCCTCCTCTCCGGAAGGCGGCGATCATGACCGACCCCGTAGGAAAGCTTCCGAGCGAGCTCGACCAGCTCCCGGACCGTGACCCGGAGGAGACTGCCGAATGGGCGGCCTCCCTCGATGCCGTCACCAAGGCCGCGGGCCCGCACCGCGCCGCGTACCTGATGCGCCGCTCGCTCCAGCACGCCGAGGGTGCCGGTCTCGCGCTGCCCAAGCTGCTGGAGACCGATTACGTCAACTCCATCCCGACCGCCGCCGAGCCCGCGTTCGACGGCGACCTGGAGATGGAGTCCCGGATCACCGCCTGGAACCGCTGGAACGCGGCCGCGATGGTCACCCGTGGCGCCCGGCTCGGCGTCGGCGGCCACATCGCCACCTTCGCCTCGGCGGCCTGGCTGTACGAGACCGGCTTCAACCACTTCTTCCGCGGCAAGGAGGGGGACGGCTCCGGCGACCAGCTCTACATCCAGGGTCACGCCTCCCCCGGCATCTACGCCCGCGCCTTCCTCGACGGCCGGCTCAGCGAGCAGCAGCTCGACAACTTCCGCCAGGAGACGGGCGGCGACGGTCTGCCGTCCTACCCGCACCCGCGGCGGCTGCCCTGGCTGTGGGAGTTCCCCACCGTGTCGATGGGCCTCGGCCCGCTCTCGGCCATCTACCAGGCGCGCTTCAACCGCTATCTGGCCAACCGCAACATCAAGGACACGTCGAACTCGCACGTCTGGGCCTTCCTTGGCGACGGCGAGATGGACGAGCCCGAGTCGACCGCAGCCCTCGCCCTCGCGGCGCGTGAGCAGCTCGACAACCTGACGTTCGTCATCAACTGCAACCTGCAGCGCCTCGACGGCCCGGTCCGCGCCAACTTCCGGGTGGTCCAGGAGCTGGAGGGCGCGTTCCGCGGGGCCGGCTGGAACGTCATCAAGACACTCTGGGGCAACGCCTGGGACGAGCTGTTCCAGCTGGACACCACGGGCGCGCTGGTCCGCCGGCTCCGGCAGGTCCCGGACGCCCAGTTCCAGACGTACGCCACTCGCGACGTCGCGTACATCCGCGAGCACTTCTTCGGCGCCGAGCCGGCGCTCGCCGAGCTGGCGAAGCTGCTCACCGACGCGAAGATCGCCGAGTGCTTCTACACCTCCCGCGGTGGCCACGAGGCCCGCAAGGTGTACGCGGCGTACCGGGCGGCCGTCGAGCACAAGGGCGCGCCGACCGTGATCCTCGCGCAGACGGTGAAGGGCTACACGCTCGGCAAGGGCTTCGCGTCCAAGAACGCCAACCACCAGATGAAGAAGCTGACGATCGACGAGTTCAAGGGCATGCGCGAGCTGCTCGGACTCCCGATCCCGGACAGCGCCTTCGACGACGGCCAGGTGCCCTACGGCCACCCGGGCGCGGACTCTCCCGAGGTCCGCTACCTCCAGGAGCGCCGTGCCGCCCTCGGCGGCCCCGCCCCGGCCCGCCGGGTGCACGCGGTGGCACTGCCCGAGCCGGAGGAGCGGGCGTTCGCCGCGCTGAAGAAGGGGTCCGGCAAGCAGGAGATGGCCACCACCATGGCCTTCGTGCGCCTGGCCAAGGATCTGATGCGGGACAAGGAGACCGGCAAGCGCTGGGTTCCGATCGTCCCGGACGAGGCCCGTACCTTCGGCATGGAGTCGCTGTTCCCGTCGGCCGGCATCTACTCGCCGCTGGGCCAGACGTACGATCCGGTCGACCGCGACCAGCTGATGTACTACAAGGAGGCCAAGGACGGCCAGATCCTCAACGAGGGGATCACCGAGGCCGGGGCCATGGCCGACTTCATCGCCGCCGCCACGTCGTACGCGACGCACGGCGAGACGATGATCCCCTTCTACATCTTCTACTCGATGTTCGGCTGGCAGCGGACCGGCGACCAGATGTGGCAGCTCGCCGACCAGCTCGGCAAGGGCTTCATCGTCGGCGCCACGGCGGGCCGTACCACTCTGACCGGTGAAGGCCTCCAGCACGCGGACGGCCACTCGCACCTGATCGCGGCCACGAACCCGGCGTCGCTCAACTACGACCCGGCGTTCGCGTACGAGATCGCGGTGATCGTCAAGGACGGTCTGCGGAGGATGTACGGCCCCGAGGCCGAGAACGTCTTCTACTACCTGACCGTCTACAACGAGCCGAAACTGCAGCCCGCGATGCCGGAAGGCGTCGAGGACGGCATCATCAAGGGCCTCTACCGCTTCAAGGAGGGCACGCCCGCCTCGGCGGACGCGCCTCGCCTGCAACTGCTGGCCTCCGGCACGGCGATCCACTGGGCCCTGGCGGCCCAGGAACTGCTCGCCGCGGACTGGGGTGTCACAGCCGACGTCTGGTCCGCCACGTCCTGGGGCGAGCTGCGCCGCGAGGCGCTGGAGTGCGACGAGGCGCTGCTCCGCGGTGAGCAGCGGGTGCCGTACGTGACGCAGGCCCTGTCCGGTGCGCCGGGGCCGGTCCTCGCGGTCAGCGACTGGATGCGTCAGGTCCCGGACCAGATCAGCCAGTGGGTGGAGCAGGACTGGTCCTCGCTCGGCACGGACGGCTTCGGTCTGTCCGACACCCGTGACGCGGCCCGCCGCCACTTCGGCGTCGACGCCCCGTCGATCGCGGTCGCGGCACTGGCCCAGCTGGCGCGGCGCGGCGAGGTGCCCGCGTCGGCGGTCAAGGAGGCCCGGGAGAAGTACGGGCTGTGAGGTGACGGCGGCCGGGTACGCCCGGCCGCCGTTTCGCCCTCGGTCTCCGGGCGGGCTTGTTTTCCTGGCCTGACCGGAGAGGGCATTGTTGCAAGTCTGCCCGGCGGTTGGGGGGCAGACTTGCCTCATGCGCGCTGCCCGGCTCATCAAGATGGTGCTGCTCCTCCAGTCCCGGCCCGCCATGACCGCCGCCGAGCTCGCCCAGGCGCTGGAGGTCTCCGAGCGGACCGTCACCCGCGACGCCCAGGCGCTCTCCGAGGCGGGTGTTCCGGTGTACGCGGACCGGGGCCGGGCGGGCGGGTACCGGCTGGTCGGCGGGTACCGCACCCGGCTCACCGGCCTGGCCCGTAACGAGGCCGAGGCGCTCTTTCTCTCCGGCCTGCCGTCCGCGCTGCGCGAGATGGGGCTGGAGGACGCCGCGTCGGCCGCCCGGCTCAAGGTGTCCGCCGCTCTGCTGCCCTCGCTGCGGAACGCTTCGGACACCGCCGCGCAGCGGTTCCATCTGGACGCACCCGGCTGGTATCAGGAGCCCGTCACACCCGAGCTGCTGCCCGGCGTCGCGGAGGCCGTCTGGGACGACCGGATGATCAGGGCCCGTTACCGGCGCGGCGGGCCGGGCAGCGAGGCCGAGCGGAAGCTGGCACCGCACGGACTCGTTCTCAAGGCCGGGGTCTGGTACGTCTGCGCCCGCACCGGGACCGATTTCCGGGTGTACCGGATCGACCGCTTCACCGCGGTGGCCGTGACGGACGAACGGTTCGTCCGGGACGAGGACTTCGACCTGCCGGGGTTCTGGGACGAGCGGGCCGCGCAGTTCGCCCGGTCGATCCTGCGGACCGAGGTGACGGTACGGGTGTCGGAGGCAGGCGTAGACCGATTGCCGCATCTCGTGGACCGTTCGGCCGCCCTCGATGCGCTGGACGCGGCCGGCCCGCCCGACAACGACGGGTGGCGCACGGTCGTCCTGCCGGTCGAGTCGCTGGATGTCGCGTACAGCCAGCTACTGTCCCTGGGGCCGGAGTTGGAGGTGCTGGAACCGGCCGCTCTGCGGACCCGGTTCGGCGCTGCCGCCGAACGGCTGAGCGATCTCTATCGCTGAAGGCTTCTTTTCGGCGTCTCCGCGTGCGTCGCCTGCCGCCAAGGCCGATGCTTGTCCCGTGATGGACGAGACGGAATTCTGGGAGATGATCGACAGCACCCGCGAGGCCGCCGAGGGCGACCCCGAGGACCATGCCGACCTGCTCGTCGAACGGCTGGTGCAGCTCGATCCCGAATCCGTGCTGGACTTCGCCCGGCACTTCGAGGCCCGCTTCAACCGCGCGTACCGCTGGGACGTGTGGGGCGCCGCCTCCGTGCTGCTCGGCGGCGCGAGCGACGACGCGTTCGACTACTTCCGCTGCTGGCTGATCGGCCAGGGCCGGGAGATCTTCGAGGGGGCGGTGCACGATCCGGACAGTCTTGCCGAACTCCTCGACGACTTCGACGAGGAGATCGACGGGGATGCCGAAGACCTCGGCTATGCCGCCGACGAGGCCTACGAGCAGCTCACCGGCATTGTCACACCGGATCTCGGCCTTCCCCCGCAGTCGGCCGAGCCGGAGGGCACCCCGTTCCGCTTCGAGGACGACGGGGCCCTGGCCGCGCGCTTCCCGTTGCTCTGGGAGCGGTTCGGCGCCGGCTGACCCGCCCCCCTTCCCCCCCCCCGCGTTGCGCGCCGTCCGGTACCGGGCCGGCCGGGATTCCTGCTCACGGGGTGAGCGAACGGCCCATCAGTACGTCGTCCACGTAACGCCCGGCCAGGAAGAACTCACCGGGCAGCACGCCCTCGACGACGAACCCCTCCGAGGCGTAGAGCGCACGCGCGGGCGCATTGTGCCCGAGCACCCGCAGCGTCATCCGGCTCGCGCCCTCGCCGCGTGCCGCCGCGAGCGCGGCCCGCAACAGCCCCCTGGCGACACCGCGGCCGCGCGCCCAGTCGGCCACCGCCAGGCCCTGTATCTGGCGCACATGCGTGTTGCAGGCCAGCGGGGTCGGCGGGACGACCCTGATGTACCCGGCGATACGCACCTCGCCCGCCGCGTCCTCCGCCTCGGCGACGAGCAGGTGCTCGGGCCGGCTGCGGTCGCTGGAGAACGGCTCGTACGGCGGCTGCGGCCGCGGCTGCACCGAGTGCAGGGTCGACCAGGTGGCCCGGTCGAGCTCGCCGAGTGCGGTGTCGTCGCCGAGATCCGCGGGGCGGACGGGGCGGCTGCGGAGTTCAGGCATGCGCGCCACTGTGCCACGGCGCGCCCGGCCCCGTCACCGCGTCTCTGCCGGGCTCGGGGCCGACGGCACGGGCCGATGGGGCGGCACGGGCGAGGCGCCGCGCCCTCCCCTGCGGCAGGATGGATCCATGGCGCACTCCCGTATTGCAGTCACCGGATCCACCGGACTCCTCGGAACGGCGCTGGTGCGCTCGTTGCGGGCCGACGGACACGAAGTCGTACGCCTGGTCCGGCGCCCGGCGCAGGCCGGGGACGAGGTCGAGTGGGACCCGAAACGGGGTTACGTCGACGGGGCGGGCCTGGTCGGCTGCGACGCCGTCGTCCATCTCGCCGGCGCCGGGGTCGGCGACCACCGCTGGACGGAGGCGTACAAGCAGGAGATCCGGGACAGCCGGGTGCTGGGGACGGAGGCGATCGCGCAGGCGGTGACCTCCCTCGACGTACCACCGAAGGTCCTGCTGTCGGGGTCGGCGATCGGCTACTACGGCGACACCGGGGACCGCGCGGTCGACGAGAGCGCGCCGCACGGCGAGGGGTTCCTGCCGTCCGTGTGCGTGGAGTGGGAGGCGGCCGCGGCCCCGGCGGAGGAGGCGGGCGTACGGACGGTGTACGCGCGCACAGGCCTGGTCGTCGGCCGGGAGGGCGGCGCCTGGGGCCGGCTGTTCCCGTTGTTCCGGGCGGGCCTCGGCGGGCGGCTCGGCAACGGGCACCAGTACTGGAGCTTCATCGCGCTGCACGACCACATCGCCGCCATGCGGCACATTCTCGATACGCCGTCGCTGTCGGGACCGGTGAACCTGACCGGGCCGGCCCCTGTGACCAATGGTGAGGTGACGGCCGCGATGGGACGGGTGCTGCGCCGACCGACGCTGTTCGCCGTCCCGGCACCCGCCCTTCGGATCGCCCTGGGGGACTTCGCGGAGGATGTGCTGGGCAGTCAGCGGGTGCTGCCGACGAGGCTGCTGGAGTCGGGATTCTCGTTCGCCTTCCCCGGGATCGACGCCTCGATTCGCGCGGCGCTGCGCTGACCACGACCGGGCGAATCACACGGATGTGCGACCCCGTGCAACGGTGCCCCGGGCCGCGCGCGACTGCGCCTGCACCGGCCCCCTCCTAGCCTCATGGCGAACTCGGGCATTCCGGGGGCCTGTTGGGGGCAAGACCCTCCCAGCAGTCGCGCCGACTCGGGGAGGGGCACGTGCTCAGCACGGCACACCACGCGGACGTCGTCATCATCGGGGCCGGGATCGCCGGCCTGTCAGCAGCCCATCAACTGACCAGCGCAGGGGTAAGCGTCAGCGTCCTGGAGGCCGGCCCACGGGCCGGCGGGCGGATGACCACCGACGAAGTGGACGGATTCCGGCTCGACCACCTCGGCCCGCTTCTCAGCACCTCGTATCCGGAACTGCACACGACGCCAGGTCTCGAAGGGCTCGTGCTGCGGAACTTCGCGCCGGGGGTGCTCGTCCACAGCGAGGGCCGCCAGTACCGGACCGGCGATGTGCGGCACACACGGAGCGCACGGGGCGCACTCAAGGCGGCGCGCGCCCTGGCGAGCGCCCCCCGCCCACCGATGGGCGGACCGATCGACCAGGCCCGGCTCGGCGCCGCCCTGGCCCGGCTCGCCACCACCCCGGCGTCCCGCATCCTGACCCGGCCGGAACAGACCGCGCTCGCCGCCCTGTCCAGCCGCAGTCTGCCGTCCCGTACGGTCAACGGCTTTCTGCGCCCGCTGCTCACCGCGCTGCTCAGCGACCCCGGGCTCACCACGTCGAGCCGCTGCGCCGATCTCGTCCTGCGTGGCTACGCACGCGGCCGGCTGTGCGTACCGTCCGGCGGTTCGGCCACGCTGCCCGACCTGCTGGCGGCGGCGCTGCCGCCCGGCACCGTACGGACCGGTGTGCATGTCACTGCTGCCGACATCACCTCGGTCCGTACCAAGGAACACGGCGAACTGGGCTGCCGGTCCCTGCTGCTGGCCACCGGCGCGGGCGCCGCCGCCGAGCTGCTGCCCGGCCTGCGGGTGCCGTCCTTCCACCCGGTGACGGTCCTGCACCACACGGCCCCCGCTCCCCCGCCGACCGGCGCCGCGCTGCTGCTGGACGCCGACCGCTCGGGCCCGGTCGCGCACACCTGTGTGATGAGCGAGGTCGACCCCTCGCGCGCCCCGAACGGCCGGACCCTGATCACGTCGGCGGTGCTCGGCACCCCGCCGCCCGATCTCGACCGCTCGGCCCGCGCCCATCTCGCCTCGCTGTACGGCACCTCCACGGACGACTGGGAGCTGCTGGCCGCCCACCACGATCCGGAGGCGGTCCCGGCGATGCCTCCCCCGCACGACCTGCGTCGCCCGGTGCGGCTGCTCGCCGGGCTGTATGTGTGTGGCGACCACCGGGACACGAGCACGGTCCAGGGCGCCCTGTTCTCGGGCCGCCGCGCGGCGCACGCCATCCTCGGCGATCTGGGCATCCGGCCCGGTCACCCGGAGGCCGACTTGCGCGAAGCGGCCTGAGTCCGTCCGCACACAGCCTGCCCCGGTCCGGCCGGTCCCCACCCTCAAGACTCCTTACAGATCGGATCTCTCGCTCCACCTCCCGCTTTGGGGAGTGGTCCACACCACTCACGTAAACACCCTGGTCGCGCGACACATCTACCAGCTGTCGACGAGAACCCGCATCCTGGTGGTCCCCCGGTCCCGGTCCAGGACCGCGCTCCCCGCCGGACGGGCCGAACTCCCGGGCCCCGCGCGGCAGTCCGTGCAGGACCTGGCCAGGCATCGTGCTGACGCTCACCGAGCACGGCGCACTCGGTGCGTAGGGCTACCGCTTCGAGAGCACGGACGCCGTCCGCATCGAAGCCGCCTCCACCCACGGTCTGTTCTACGGGACGCGCACGCTCCTGCAGCTGCTGCGCACCGCACCCGATCACCTGACCGTGCCGAAGGCCCGCTCCACCGACCGTCCCGCCCAGCCGGTCCGGATGACCCTGCTCGACGCGGGCCGCAAGTACTGGCAGCCGGAGTACCTGGAGAAGTTGGTCCGCCGGATGGCCGACCAGAAGCTCAACTCCCTGTTTTCCGATCCTTCCGGTCCGGGCCACCACCCGATCTGTCGCGCGCAGGACTCACGCCGAAGTGTCACCCGCGGTCACGCGGGAGGGATCACCCGAGAGCCGCGACCCGGTCCCGGTATCCGCGTACCGCCGCCGCGTCCCGGTACGGCTCGAGACGACGCTCGAACTCCCTCACGTACTCCGTCGCGCGCACCGACCGCATCTCCGCCGCCTGCTGGGCCGCCTCCGCGCCGAGCAGGCACGCCTGGTCGAGCTCACCGAGCCCGAGCCGGGCGGATGCCAGCACCACCCGGCAGAACAGCCTGCTCCGGGCGTACATCGGGGCGCGCAGCTGGAGCGAGCGCTCCGCATACTGCGCGGCGGACCGGTACTGCTGCAGATCGCGGTGGCAGTGCCCGAACTCGTCGGCGAGCTGCGCCTCGTCGAAGTAGCGTGCCCAGTGCGGTACGTCGTCGCCGGGCCGGGCCGTCTCCAGCGCGTGCTCCGCCCGCGCCAGCGAGGCCGCACACGTCCTGGCCTCGCCGAGCACACCGTGCCCGCGCGCCTCGACCGCGTGCAGCAGGGCCATGACGACGGGCGGCGCCGACGAGCCGACGCCCTGCTGGGCGACCCGCGCCAGCTGGACGGCTTCCCTGCCGTGTCCGAGATACACCGCCTGCCGGCTCATGGTGATCAGGACGTAGCTGCCGTACCCCCGGTCCCCCGCTGCCTGGGCGAGCCGCAGTGCCTGGACGAAGTAGCGCTGAGCGAGGCCGTGCGCCGCGATGTCGTACGAGGTCCAGCCCGCCAGCCGGGTCAGATCGGCGGCCGCCGAGAAGAGCCGCCGCCCGATCGCCTCCCCGTAGGTCCCGCGGAGCATGGGCTCTGCTTCGTGCTCCAGATAGCGGACGAGAGCCTGGCGGGCGTGGCCGCCGCCGTAGGTGTGGTCGAGGGTGCGGAAGAGCTCACCGACGGAACGCAGGGCGGCGACATCGCCGCTGCTGACCTTCTGGCCGGGGCCACGGTCGATCTGGCGCTGCCGGGGGACGCGGGGTGCGCCGGGTGCCGGAGGTACGAGGTGCACCAGAGGTGCGGGTGAGGAGAGCGGCCCGGAGGGCCTGACCGGCGCGGGCCCACGGGCGCCGGGCCTGCTGCCGGGCCCCACTGACCCGTTCTGCCCGTTCACCCCATGTAATCCATGCCCGCCATGGGCACCACGGGTCCCGTTGAGCCCTGCCGCCCCGCGGGCACCGCCGCCCGCGGACGCCCCCGGCACCCCGCGCACCCCACCGGTCCCCCCGCTGGGCGCAGCGGCCTCACCGTTTCCCCGGGCCACCCACTCGTCGGCCCGTCCGATCAGCCAGTCCCGGCTGGGCACCACGAGCCCGGCCGGGGTGAAGGCGATCTTCCGCAGCTCCGCATGGCTGCCCGAGTCCTTCCGCCAGAGCCCGCTGACGATGTCCACCGCCTCGCTGGGCGTGGCGGCGAACTCGAGACCGGCATAGACGGGCGCGCACGCGTCGAGGCCCAGATCCTGCGCGGAGAGCCGGCGCCCGAGCCGCCGGGTGAAGACCTCGGCGATCAGGGCGGGGGTGGTCCCGCGCGGCTGCTGGCCGCGCAGCCAGCGGGTCACGGACGTCTTGTCGTACCGCAGATCGAGACCGTGCTCGAGGCCGAGCTGGTCCACCCGGCGGGCGAGACCTGCGTTCGAGAATCCGGCTTCGGTGATGAGCGAGGCGAGCTGGCGGTTGGGTGTGCGCTGCGGAGGTCGTTCCGACATCAGCTGTACGGTCTCCTGCCTTCGGGGCCGGGCGGGCAGCCCTTATGGAACGGCGCGAATTTAGCGGGACCTACGGCGGCCGAAGCCTCCTTCGCTTCACATTCATCCGATCGTGTGAGGATTGGGGATGGCGCTGACGGGAACGACCTGCCGGGCCGTCGTTCCCGGGACGGTCGTACAGTGGCCCGGGGCGCGAATCACTGCATGGTGACGTGGTTCCGGGGATACTCCCCGGCTCCCGGCACCGCAAGTAGGAAGGCATCTGTCGTGAGTGAGCTTCGGTTCGTCCGGCTGGGATTCGGCGAGGAAGCCGTCGACTACCAGGAGGCGTGGCAGAAGCAGCGCGAGGTGCACGCGGCCCGGTTCGAGGACACGGTTCCCGACACCTGTCTGCTGCTGGAGCACCCGCCGGTCTACACGGCCGGACGGCGCACGACCGACAGCGAGCGCCCCCTGGACGGCACTCCGGTCATCGATGTGGACCGCGGTGGCAAGATCACCTGGCACGGTCCCGGGCAGCTCGTCGGCTACCCGATCCAGAAGCTGCCGCGCCCGGTGGACGTCGTGGCGCATGTCCGCCGACTGGAGGACGCGCTGATCCGTACGGCTGCCGAGTTCGGCCTGGAGACCACCCGGATCGAGGGCCGCAGCGGGGTCTGGGTGCTGGGCGACCCGGTCGAGGAGCGTCCGGCGCTCGGCGGCCTGACGCTCGACTTCGATCCGCGACTGCACGACGAGGAGTTCGACCCGCGGCTGAACGGCCCCGAGTACGCCCCGTCCAACGCCGGCCAGCGCCGCGAGGACCGCAAGCTGGCGGCGATCGGCATCCGGGTCGCCAAGGGGGTGACCATGCACGGCTTCGCACTGAATGTGAACCCGGACAACACCTGGTTCGACCGGATCGTGCCGTGCGGCATCCGCGACGCGGGCGTCACCTCGCTCGCGTACGAGCTGGGGCGCGACATCACGATCGCGGAGGTGCTCCCGGTTGCCGAGAAGCACCTGAAGGACGTCCTGGAGAACGCGGAACTCGCGCCACGCGAGATCGACCGCGCCTCGGCCTGACCCAGCCCCTCCGGCGCGTGAGGCCCGGGGCCCGGGGCGGAGTCCCCGACCGATGCCCACGGACCCGGCCGCCCCGGGAATGGCCCGGCCCGTCCGCTGGTTGCCCAGGGGTGAGGGCCACACCCCGACCGTACAAATAGCGGGCGTATTCTGGTGTTCGCCGAAGAATCGAAGTCGTAGGGAGCCGGACGTGTCCGCTGTCGCACCCGACGGGCGCAAGATGTTGCGCCTGGAGGTCCGGAACAGCCAGACCCCCATCGAGCGCAAGCCCGAGTGGATCAAAACCCGGGCGAAGATGGGCCCCGAGTACAACCAGCTGCAGAAGCTCGTGAAGAGCGAGGGTCTGCACACGGTGTGCCAGGAGGCCGGCTGCCCCAACATCTTCGAGTGCTGGGAGGACCGGGAGGCCACATTCCTCATCGGTGGCGACCAGTGCACCCGTCGCTGTGACTTCTGTCAGATCGACACGGGCAAGCCGCAGGCGCTGGACCGGGACGAACCCCGCCGCGTCGGCGAGTCGGTCGTCACGATGGACCTGAACTACGCCACCATCACCGGCGTCGCCCGCGACGACCTGGAGGACGGCGGCGCCTGGCTTTACGCGGAGACCGTGCGCCAGATCCACGCGCTGACGGCGGTGCGCGAGACCGGCGCCACCAAGGTCGAGCTGCTGATCCCCGACTTCAACGCGGAGCCCGAGCAGCTCGCCGAGGTCTTCTCCTCGCGCCCCGAGGTGCTCGCGCACAACGTCGAGACGGTGCCGCGGATCTTCAAGCGGATCCGCCCCGGTTTCCGTTACGAGCGTTCGCTCGAGGTCATCACGCGGGCCCGCGAGGCGGGCCTGGTGACCAAGTCCAACCTCATCCTCGGCATGGGCGAGACCCGCGAGGAAGTGAGCGCGGCGCTCCAGGACCTGCACGACGCCGGATGCGAGCTCATCACGATCACGCAGTACCTGCGGCCCTCCGTGCGCCACCACCCGGTCGAGCGGTGGGTGAAGCCGCACGAGTTCGTGGAGCTCAAGGAGGAGGCCGACGAGATCGGCTACTCCGGTGTGATGTCCGGGCCGCTGGTCCGTTCGTCGTACCGCGCAGGCCGGCTTTTCCAGCAGGCGATCGAGCGTCGCGGGGCCGTCGCCCCTACTCCCGCGGCCTGACCCGGGCTGTGTGAAACCGAGCACAAGAGGCTACCCAGCGGTAGCGGCTGATTGACGCGGTCCTTACGTTCCCCGCAGGTCGGGGACGCGTATGGGCCGCGTCGACGTGCGCGACGCCCATATCAAGGTTTCATTGGTGTTTGACCGACCGGTCATGCGCTGGTAACACCGAGCAGTGACCCTGGATTCACGCAGCGCAGTGGTTTCACAGCTGCCGCCGTCGCTGCTCCCCGTGTCCAGCCGCGCTATCCGTTTCCGTAACAGACTCACTTCGCGCATCCGTTCCGAGGGGAATTCCACGATGCAGGCCGTGCCGGTACGCGCAACCGCCATCCCGTCCGTCACCGATGCTCTCCGCGCCGTCGAGTCGCTGCTCCTGAGCAGCGGCCAGCGCACCGCCCGTCGCAACGCCTGGACGGCGGTCCTCGAGGACCGCCGCCGGGCCAAGGACCGGGTCGAGACCGCATACGTACTGGAGGCCGTGGCCGACCATCGGTCCTAGGCCACGTAAACTTCAGTACATGGCGAGGAAGGCAAACACTGACGGCGCGGACAGCGCCGAGAACGCGGGGCGACTCAAGCAGATCGCCCTGACCTACAAGATGACCCGGCGGACCGACTCCAAGATCGGTCTTGTCGTCGCGGGTGTGGGAATCGTCACCTTCGGTGTCCTCCTCGCCATCGGCTTCTTGATCAACCACCCGATCTACCTGGGCATCCTGGGCTTCGTGCTGGCCCTCCTCGCGATGGCGATCGTCTTCGGACGGCGTGCCGAGCGGGCGGCCTTCGGACAGATGGAGGGACAGCCGGGCGCTGCGGCGGCGGTTCTGGACCGCATCGGCCGTGGCTGGACCACGACGCCCGCGGTCGCAATGAACCGCAGCCAGGACGTCGTCCACCGGGCTGTCGGCAAGGCGGGCATCGTGCTGGTCGGCGAGGGCAACCCGAACCGGGTCAAGGTCCTGCTGGCGGCCGAGAAGAAGAAGATGGCCCGCATCGTCGTGGACGTACCCGTGCACGACATCATCGTCGGCAACGGCGAGGGCCAGGTGCCGCTGAAGAAGGTCCGCGCCAAGATGCTGAAGCTGCCGCGGGTCCTGACCGGCCCGCAGGTGACGGCGGCCAACGACCGGCTCCGGGCCATGGGCGACCTGATGAGCAACATGCCACTGCCGAAGGGCCCGATGCCGAAGGGCATGCGGATGCCGCGCGGCGGCAAGATGCGCTGACGCAGTCACTGCACAGCACATGAGCAAGAGGGCGGGTCCCGAACCACCGGTTCAGGGACCCGCCCTCTTCTGCTCTGTCACGTGCGCCCGGTCACATCACACTCAGATCCGCACCTGGACGGCGCGGGCGAGCCGGTCGTGCAGCCCCCGGCCGTCGCGGTCCCAGACCAGGGCCGGGATCGCCAGGCACAGCAGCACGCTCCGCACGACCACCCGCCCGAGACCGAGCCGGCCACCGCCCTCGGCGACGACCCGAATGCCCAGGATGCGCTTGCCCGGCGTACAGCCGACGGTTCCGACGGTGAGCACACTCAGTACGAGGAAGATGCCGAGCGCCCAGTTTCCGGCCGCCTGCTGGTCACCGCGAGCGAACAGCCCGTATGCGATCAGCATGCAGAGCGCCCAGTCGATGAGGAGGGCGCCGAAGCGCCGGCCGAGCGGGGCGATGGCCCCCGGGCCCTCCTCGGGCAGACCGAGCCGCTTGCCCCGGTACCCGAAATCGACGCCCATCTCCTCGGCTGCCGCGCGCGGCCCGGAGAGCCACGATCCGATTGCTTGCCTGTTGTCCACCCGACCACGGTACTGCGCCCGCCTCCCCGCCCTGCCGGGCGGGGCCCATGGCCGCCCGGGGCCCCGGACGTCGCCGCCGCCCCCACCGGACCCTTCCCGGACCCGGTGCAGGACCCCGGGATGCCACCCGCACCCGGCCCGGTTAACTTCTGCGAAACAAATGGGTCATGCTTGAGAAATCCGGTCTGCCTATGGTCGGGTCCAGCGTGTGCCACCGCACTGGCCGCACAACGAGCTACAACCCCGCCCCTCCCGGGTCGGGAGTAGGAGGAGTTGGATGTTCCAGAACGCCGACGACGTGAAGAAGTACATCGCCGACGAAGACGTCAAGTTCATCGATGTCCGGTTCTGTGACCTGCCCGGTGTGATGCAGCACTTCACCATCCCGGCAGCGGCCTTCGACCCGACCGAGGAACTGGCTTTCGACGGCTCGTCGATCCGCGGCTTCCAGGCCATCCACGAGTCCGACATGGCGCTCCGCGCGGACCTGTCGACCGCCCGTGTCGACCCCTTCCGCCGCGACAAGACCGTCAACATCAACTTCTTCATCCACGACCCGATCACCGGCGAGCAGTACAGCCGTGACCCGCGCAACGTGGCCAAGAAGGCCGAGGCGTACCTCGCCTCCACCGGCATCGCCGACACCGCGTACTTCGGTCCCGAGGCGGAGTTCTACGTCTTCGACAACGTCCGCTTCCAGACGTCGGCGAACGAGAGCTTTTACCACATCGACTCCGAGGCCGGCGCCTGGAACACCGGTTCGGAAGAGAACAACCGTGGTTACAAGGTCCGCTACAAGGGCGGCTACTTCCCGACCCCGCCGGTCGACCACTTCGCCGACCTGCGTGCCGAGATCTCCCTGGAGCTGGACAAGAACGGCCTCCAGGTCGAGCGCCAGCACCACGAGGTCGGCACCGCCGGCCAGGCCGAGATCAACTACAAGTTCAACACGCTGCTCGCCGCGGCCGACGACCTGATGCTCTTCAAGTACATCGTGAAGAACGTCGCCTGGCGCAACAACAAGACCGCGACCTTCATGCCGAAGCCGATCTTCGGTGACAACGGCTCGGGCATGCACGTCCACCAGTCCCTGTGGGCCGGCGGCGACCCGCTGTTCTACGACGAGCAGGGCTACGCGGGCCTCTCGGACATCGCCCGCTACTACATCGGCGGCATCCTCAAGCACGCCCCCTCCCTCCTCGCCTTCACGAACCCGACGGTGAACTCCTACCACCGCCTGGTCCCCGGCTTCGAGGCCCCGGTCAACATGGTCTACTCGCAGCGCAACCGCTCGGCCGCGATGCGTATCCCGATCACGGGCTCGAACCCGAAGGCCAAGCGCGTCGAGTTCCGCGCCCCGGACCCGTCGTCCAACCCGTACCTGGCCTTCTCGGCGCTGCTCATGGCCGGCCTCGACGGCGTGAAGAACAAGATCGAGCCGGCCGAGCCGATCGACAAGGACCTCTACGAGCTGGCTCCCGAGGAGCACGCGAACGTCCAGCAGGTCCCGACCTCGCTCCCGGCCGTCCTGGACGCGCTCGAGGCGGACCACGAGTACCTGCTCGCCGGTGGCGTCTTCACGTCCGACCTGATCGAGACGTGGATCGACTACAAGCGGACTCACGAGATCGCCCCGATCCAGCTGCGCCCGCACCCGCACGAGTTCGAGCTGTACTTCGACATTTAAGGACACCCGAGGTCGGAACAGGTGTTTCTGCTCGCCTGGGCCGTCTGTGGGCCGTCGGCCGTGCTCTTCCGTCACCGGAAGGCACGGCCGACGACCCTTTCTGTCTGACTCGTCCGGCCTGCGACTTGCTCGCGAGGTTCAGCCGGTGGCGGCGAGGACGGGTACGAACGTGGAGGCGTACAGCGCGGCGTGGATGTCGCCGAGCCTCTTGCCGGCCTTCTCGTTGGCCGGCGCAACGACCGCAGCGAACAGGGGGCGGCTTCGCTGGTACCACCCGCGCTGATCCACCCCCGATCCGCAGTTCTGGCATCAGCGCGTCAGCGCGTCAGCCAGGCTCCCCCGGCGACTTCGCGCCCTGGCGATGCACCAACAGCCAGACCCCTACCGCCAGGAGCACTTCGGCCAGGCCGAGGAGGAGGAGCCACAGTCCGAGCAGCCGGGCGAGGGCAACCGCCGACCCGACTGGATAGGCCAGCACCACGACACCGGCGATGATGCCGAGTGCGCCGAAAGCCAACGTGAGCCCGCGCTGCGTGAGTTCCTGGGACGCGACGGCGATACCAACGGTCACCAAACCGCCCAGCAGCCAGAACACGCCGACGAGCAGCGTGATGACACCGATGCTCTGCAGTGGATGGCGCAGACACAGTACGCCCACCAAGATGGCGAGCAGTGCCAGGAAGTAGGACAGCACACGATCCCCGGCGCCGGTCTCGTCGCGTGTGAGCGTGGTGACGAAGCGTATGCCGCCGATCACAAGGAATTGCAGACCGATGAGAACCGCAATGACCTTGACGGTCTCGTGTGGCCAGCTGAGCAGCAAAATGCCTGCCACGAGCGTGACGATGCCCATGGCCAGCGACCAGGTCCACGATCTCCCGAAACCCATCGGGTCGGTCCGTCGGCCCGCGGTCCCGGGCGAAGAGGGTTCGCGCATGGCGACCTCCGCCTTCTCCTTCGCACCGGCCGCGAGCCGGCCGGCCACGCATGGCCGGCCGTACGCGTCCGATGGAGTCCCCGCCGGCCGCCTGATCATCAGATGGCTGAGCTGCGGAAACGTCCTCTGGGAACGGCTCTGATGCTCCGTCGTATCTGCCTCCATTGGAACACCACCGCGTGGTGCGCGCTCTCCCAGCAGCAACCCGCACGTCCCGTACCCTGCTCGGAGCAGAAGTACCGGACTCAGGCGTCATTGGCTGGATTGCAGCATGCATCCCGTTGCTCGAGCCCGCCCCGCACACCGGCGAGGGCCGCCGTCCCGGCCATGGGGTGGCGGCCCTCGCTGCTGTCCGCGTGGTCAGTGGCGCAGGGCCCTGGCCACCTCGGCGGTGAGGTCGCCGGTGAGGTTGCGGTTGCTGGAAGCCGTGGCGTCCTTGGAGGTGCCCGGCTTGACGTCGTCGACCGTCACCACCGTCGTGTCCAGCAGATTGCCGCCCGGGTCGAGGAAGTTGATCTGCACGATGTACGACTTGGCCGAGTCGGCGCTGTTCGTCACGGTGATCTTCGCGGTGGCCCGTCCGCCCGTACCGGCGGTCACCGCACCCGCCTTGACGTCCTTGCCTGCGTTCACGCCGTTCTTGAAGTTCTGGAGTTGCTCCTGCGCGGCAGCCGACGCCGAGGCCACCACATCGCCCCCTCTGGACGCGGCGGACGCCACGGCGGACGCGGCCTCGGACACCGTGCTGGATGGGCTGCCGCCGTCGTCCGTACAGGCGGCGGCAGCCGATGCCACGACCGCCGTCAGCAGCACAGCCCCTACGCCTCGTACGGATCGCCTTGTCATCGCGCCTCCCAGCACTCATGGATCCGTCCCAGTCAAGGCGGAGGCGGGGCGGCCCGCATGCCGCGCACGTCGATCGGGTGACGGCTCGCACCGCGGGCTCGCGGGCCGGGGCGACGGCGGCGACGCCGTCGGGGGTGCTCGCGCGCCACCTGCCGGACGGCCTCGGCGTCTTGGGCCCTTGCGGCTGCCGGCTGCAGTGGTCGTGCCCCGGGCCCGCGTGGCTGTGCCCCCGGGCAGGGTCCGGGGGCACAGGTCCGTCAGCAGTCGGCCGTCAGCGCCCGTAGCGGATCAGGGCGCGGACCATGCGGCAGGTCGTGTCGGACGGCGGGTGGATTCCGATGCGGTCGGCAGTCGTGCGTATCGTGTCGTTGTCCGCGCTCGACGGGTAGTACACGCCTGTATCGAGCAGAGCGATCGCCAGGCGCATGGCCTTCAGGCGGCGGTTGTGCGAGATGTACCACTCACGGGGCCGGCCCGCGGGGAGCGGCTTCTTCTGCAGGGGCTTGTGGAGCGGCTTGGTCGTGACTGCGGCAACGGCCATGGGCAACCTCCTGGCACGGTCGTGAAACCCTCACGAACTACCTCTATTTTACGGCCCACCACTGACAATCGCCCCTGGCCAGGGGGGCTTTCGCGGCGTCCGTCCCGTACCGTTGGCCCCATGGAGATCTGGATCAATCCCGCGTGTTCCAAGTGCCGCAGCGCGGTGCAGTTGCTCGATGCGGAGGGAGCCGAATACACCGTCCGCCGTTATCTGGAGGATGTGCCGTCGCCGGACGAGATCCGGGCCGTGCTCGACCGGCTCGGGCTGGAGCCGTGGGACATCACGCGGACGCAGGAGGCGGACGCGAAGGAGCTCGGGCTCATGGAGTGGCCGCGCGAGGCCAGTTCGCGGGAGCGGTGGATCGCGGCGCTCGCCGAGCATCCGAAGCTGATCCAGCGGCCGATCATCACCGCGGAGGACGGCACGGCTGTCGTGGCGCGTACGGAGGAAGCCGTCCGGGACGCGTTGGGGCGCTGACGCAGTCGGAACTACTCGATGAGCAGGAAGTCCTCGATCCTGCGGTTGAGTTCGGCGGCGTCCGGGGCGTGCAGTGGCAGCGTGTGGTGCGTGGCGCCGGGGATCGTCGCCGTCTGTGCGTGCGGGAGCAGCCAGGTCGCGGTGGCAGCGACCTCTGCGGCGTTGTGGGCCCGGCTGTTCTCGGCCGGCAGGATCAGAGTCGGTACGTTCAGCGTGCTCAGGGCATCGGGCGTGGGACGTCGGCCGGTGACCGGCCGGGTGGCCGGGAAGCCGGCGGCCTCGTCGCGCAGGTGCAGCCATGTCGGGTCGAGCGTGGCGGCGGCCGTCTCCCAGCTCATGAAGGTGCGCGTGTGTTTCGCGCTGGGGCGGAGCAGCATCGGCAGCGCGTGCAGCAGATAGCCGGGGCGGAAGCCGGCGAAGCACTGGGTCGGGTCCACAAGGATCAGTTTCCGGACGCGGTCGGGTGCGTGCAGGGCGTAGTGGAGCGCGATCCAGGCGCCGTAGGAATGGCCGCAGAGCGCTGCCGATGCGACGTTCAGGACGTCCAGCACCGCATCCAGCCAGGCCGTCAGGTCCGTGACCGTACGGATCGGGCGCTCCCCCACGCTGCGGCCCGGCTCGCCGATGAGGTCCACGGCGTGGACGCGGTGGCCGCGGCCCAGGTGGGCGGCCTGGGCGAACCAGACGGTGGAGGTGGAGCCGCCTCCCGCCAGGAGCACCAGAGGCGGGGCGTCCTCGGGGCCGTAACTGTTGATACGGGTGGTGCCGTACGGGGTGGGAACGTCGGAGTGGGTCGTTCCGGCGGGCCACTTGGCCGCCAGGACCGCGTCGTACGTGGCGAGGAACGACTCGGCGACGGCTGCCTCGGATGATCCGCGTGATGTGGTTGCCATGGGGTGCCTCCCGAGTGGGTGCCCTTGGTTATTATCTCGCTCAGCGAGATAATAAGGGAGGAGGACCGGTGAGCGAGCAGAGTCCCGAAATGGAGATCGTCCATCTGCTGCGCAAGGTGACGGTCGAATTCGGGCTGCGCCAGGCCGAGTTCGCGAGACGCCACAGCATGCACCCCACCGACGTACGCGCCTTGATCTGCCTGCTCGACGCCGAGCGGGCGGGCACCGATGCGACCGCTGGATGGCTCGGTGCGCAGCTTGGACTCAACTCCGCGGGCACCACAGCCGTCATGGACCGGCTGGGACGGCTCGGCCACCTCACCCGCACCCGCGACCCGCGTGACCGGCGACGGACACTGCTGGCGGTGGACCCGCGGGCGGTCGAACTGGGCCGGTCCTTCTTCGGGCCGCTGATCGAAGACACGGTGACCGTGCTGCGCGACTTCGACGAGAGTGAGACGGCTGCCGTGCGGCGCTTCCTGTCCGCCGCGCACCAGGCGGTCACCAGCATTGCCTGACCGGCAGGGCGGTCGAGGGGCCCCGTCCGTGATCAGGACATGGCCTTCTTCACCGACTTCGTCTTCACCGGCACCGTGGACGACGCCGACGTGGCGCTGCGAGCCGAGGCGGAGGCCTGGATGAGGCTTCGGGCCCGGTTGATGTAGCAGTGGCGGAAGTCTGCGGTGCGAGGGGTGAAACGAACGCGCCTGTTACTCGTACGTAGGGACACACGCACCGCATCCGGCCCGAGCGCACCAGGTGTTCCGGCCGGGGACAGGAGCCCTACGTGTCACGCAAGAAGACCCTCAGCCGTAAGAAGAAGCTCGCCCTGCTGGTCGGGGCCGCCGCACTCGCCGGTGGAACCGCGGCCGTGCTGGCCGGGACCAGCCAGGCCGCGCAGTCGCCACCGGCGGACCGGGCGTCGTCGGTCGTCTGCACCGGACTCGCCACGGCAATCGGCAACAACGAGCGATTCATCGCCGGTCAGCGGGCCACACCGGACGCCCAGTCGGCGGCCCGGATCGCCAACCGGGAAGCTGTGATCGCAGAGATCCGGCGCCAACAGGCCGCCTCGGGGTGCGGCGGTGAGGCATCGGCAGGGGCGGCGGTGGATCCCGTCACGTCCGCCCCCGCCTCCGCACCGGCATCCGCGCCCGGGACCGTGACCCCGGCGCCGCCCGGCGGAGGGGGTCAGGTCACCGGCGGCGTCGTCTGTGCCGGGTCCACCGTGACGCTGTCCGGCGAGGGAGGTGCCCCCGCCGCGTCCAGCAATCAGTTCCCCGTCGGCACCGAGCTCAAGGTGACCAACCTGGACAACAACAAGTCCACGACGGTGAAGGTCACTTCGCCCTCAGGCAGCTGCGCCCTGCTGAACAACGCGGCATTCGAGCAGGTCCGCGAGCCGGGCAAGTTCCTGATCCGGCGCGCCCGTATCGAGCGCGTGGGCTGACGGGCCCGGGCCGGGCGGTGCCGTGCAGTACGGGACACGGCAACGCCCGGCACCCCACGCGGTTCAGGAACGCACAGCGGCCTCCGCCTCGGCCAGCAGCTCGGTCAGCCGCAGCCCGAACCGTACGTCGCAGGGATGCGGCACCCCCGTACGTGCCGCATCGAGCAGCGCATCCACCGCCACGTGGAACGCACCCACCGCGTCACCCCCGCCCGGCAGCGTGGCGACCCCTGCCTCGCCCCTGAGCTCGACCTCCGTACCCGCCGCTCCGAGTGGTGCGTCCAGCGCGAGCGTCACCGTGCTGGACGCACCGGAGGTGTGGCGGAGGATCAGATGGGTGGCGTCGGCGGGGCCGCGGGCGGCGGTCAGTTCCGTCACATCGCCGAGCACCGGGAGCAGGATCGACAGCGCGTGCGGCCCGACGTCCCACAGGCCGCCCTTGTCACGACGCCACGGCGACGCCGCGAACTCGCTCTCCGCTCCGGGGGCGTACAGCGCGCCGATCCACTGGGCGCGGGCGGTGAACCAGCCGCCCCGCGCGGCCTGCTCGGCGACCCACGCCGCGGTCGGCCCGGCGAACCGCATCGTGCAGAAGACGACGGACGCGACCTGCGCCCGGTCGGCTGCCTCGGCGACCTCACGGGCCCCGGCCACCGTCGTCGCGACCGGCTTGTCCATCAGCAGGTGGCATCCGGCGGCCGCGGCGCGGGCGGCGAGCGGGGCCTGGACGTCCGGCGGCAGGGCGAACGCGACGGCGTCGCTCGCGGCGAAGAGTTCGTCGACACCGGCGTCGCCGGTGTACGCCTTGGTGCCGTGGGCGGCGGCGAGCGCGTTCGCTGCCTCGGGGCGGCGGCCCCAGACACCGCTGAGCACGACGCCGGGGTGGGCGGCGAGGGCGGGTGCCTGAGTGATCCGGGCCCAGGGGCCCGTACCGAGAAGACCGATACGCAGGGGAGCGGCGGGTGGTGTCGTCATGGGTGCCAGTCTGCCTGGTCCGCGTATCAGGTGGCGTCCCGGCCGGATCTGGCGCATGACGCGGTGAAATACCGCAGCGGGCGAACCCCGTATACGAAGCCGCCGGTCTCGACGTGCGACGGCCGGCACCGAGCGTGCCGACCGCCGGCATCCGCGCCGCCGAGGATCTGCCCGCGCTGGTGGAGATCGCGCAGGTCGCGGCGGGGCGTACGGGGCCGGCCGCGCTGCACGCCTACCTGGACCGTCGGGTTGCACGCCCCGTGAACAGTGCTCGGACGGACGCGGAGAGCGAGGACGGTGAACAGGCTCGAACCGACCGCGCGCAGCGTCCGGCCCGCCCAGGTGTGGGGCGGCATCCGGCTGGTGTCGTTGGTACGCGAGGAGCCCGTCGCGGGGCTTCGGCTGCATCAGGAGATCTACCGGGGCTTCGGCGCCGACCCCGGTTCGGGCCCGGGCCCCGGACCGGGCTTCGGAAGCAGCGTCGTCGATGTCGGTCCGCGGACGCGCTACACCTCGTACATCCCGCACGGCCTCGTCGCGGACTGGTCCGGGTCGCGAGCGGGTTCGCGGGTGGAGTCGGACGGTGCGGCGCTGTACGGCGGTCCGGTGCCGGAGTTCGGGGTACGGATCCGCGACAGCGGGCAGTTGCGGACGCTCGCCGATCCGCAGGCCGCCGCGCGGGCGCGGGAGTGGAGCGAGGCGCACGACGCGCTGTTCGCGCGCGAGCTGCTGGACACCTCGTACGCCTTCGACCGGGTCCACCGGATGGGCCCGTTCACGCTGAGGAGGTTCCTGCCGCCGTTCGTACGGAACCGGGGCGGGCAGCACATCGGCGAGACGATCGCGACCACAAGGGACAGGTCGCCCACCTGAAGACGCTCCGGCAGTCCGACGCACAGGTCCGGCGCGGGCATCTGCTGCACACGCTCGCCGCGGCTTCCGTGACGCTGGGCAGCACCCTGGGCGAGTTGGTACGACGGATCCTCGCCGTCGGTTCTGAGGCGCTCCTCAAGGCCGTGTACGGGCGCGCGCATGACCTCCTCGACGCCCACGTATAACGCAGGAAACCTCGGTAACACGGGGTTCACATTCGGGCAACGGACGGGAAATCGCGTCTTGCGAAACTGCGCTGCAGAGACCGGACCGCAGCACCGCAGCACCCGCAAAGGATGGCTTCCGTGACGTTCAAGGCTGAGTACATCTGGATCGATGGCACCGAGCCGACCGCCAAGCTTCGTTCGAAGACGAAGATCATGGCCGGGGATGCCTCCCAGGGTGTCGCGGAGCTGCCCATCTGGGGCTTCGACGGGTCCAGCACCAACCAGGCCGAGGGGCACGCCTCCGACCGCGTACTGAAGCCGGTCTTCTCCTGTCCGGACCCGATCCGCGGCGGCAACGACGTGCTCGTGCTGTGCGAGGTCTTCAACATCGACATGACGCCGCACGAGTCCAACACGCGTGCGGTCCTGCGCCCGGTCGCCGAGCAGTTCGCCGGCCAGGAGCCGATCTTCGGCATCGAGCAGGAGTACACCTTCTTCGACGGCCACCGGCCGCTCGGCTTCCCCGTGGGCGGCTTTCCGGCCGCGCAGGGTGGCTACTACTGCGGTGTCGGCGCCGACGAGATCTTCGGCCGCGAGATCGTCGAGAAGCACCTCGAGAACTGCCTGACGGCGGGTCTGGGCATTTCCGGCATCAACGCCGAGGTCATGCCCGGCCAGTGGGAGTTCCAGGTGGGTCCGCTCTCCCCGCTGGAGGTCTCCGACCAGCTGTGGATCGCCCGCTGGCTGCTCTACCGCACCGCCGAGGACTTCAATGTCTCCGCGACCCTGGACCCGAAGCCGGTCAAGGGCGACTGGAACGGCGCGGGTGCGCACACCAACTTCTCCACCAAGGCGATGCGCGAGGGTTACGACGCGATCATCACCGCGTGCGAGTCGCTGGGCGAGGGCTCGAAGCCGATGGACCACGTCAAGAACTACGGCGCGGGAATCGACGACCGCCTGACCGGTCTGCACGAGACCGCCCCGTGGAACGAGTACAGCTACGGCGTCTCCAACCGCGGCGCCTCGGTCCGTATCCCGTGGCAGGTCGAGCAGGACCAGAAGGGCTACATCGAGGACCGCCGTCCGAACGCCAACGTCGACCCGTACGTCGTCACGCGACTGATCGTCGACACCTGCTGCACGGCGCTGGAGAAGGCCGACCAGGTCTGATCCGCATCTGATCCCGTACGAAGGGGCACCCGCCAAAAACGGTGGGTGTCCCTTCGGCGTACCCGGCCCGTACCGGGCGCACGTCACCTGCTGCTGGGGCAGTTGAGGCAGCACAAGGGGCGGCCCATGAGGTGAAGTGCGAGGTGAGGAACGTAACGCAAACGATCTGTATCGACGGGTGAGAGAGACCTGCAGCGGCGCCGCGTTGTCTGGTCTAATGGGGGCATGGCCAGCTTCCAGTACACCGCGCCGGGTCGCAGCGACCTCGAGCCGTTCTGGCCTTCTCGTCAGCATCATGACTTCGACCGGGTGTGTTGTCGCGCGTGGAACGCGCAGGCCCTCTAAAGCCGCTCACCCCGGTCTTCGGTCCGCGCGCACGACGCAAGTCCGTCCCTCGACGACTCCTTCGCGCGAAAGAGCTGACCCTCATGGCGAACACTCGTACCTTCTCCGCCGCCCCCGCTGTCACCACAGCATCGTCGGCGACCGCTGCGGCCCCACCCTCCGCCCGCTCCGTCTCCCCCAACCGCCACCGGCTGCGCGCCGTCGACCCCGACGAGGTCGTCCAGCTGGCCGATGTGGCCGACTTCCTGCCGCCGGGCGCCACGTGGCTGCCCGCACCCCAGCACACCCTTCCGGCACTGCCGGGCCGGCCGCCGATGATCGGCTACCTGGTGCTCGTACCGGCCGATCAGCAGCCCGCCGTCGCGGCGGCGGCCGCGGCCGCCGCCCAGCGGATCGTGCCGCAGCCGGTGGAGACCCCGGCCTCGGCCGGTCCGGTGCGCATCGACACGGTGCAGCGCACCGCGGCGATGGACGGGAGGACACTCGACCTCACGTTCCTCGAGTTCGAGCTGCTCGCCCATTTGGTGGCGCACCCGCACCGGGTGCACACCCGCGACCAGTTGGTGACGACCGTCTGGGGTTACGGGCATGTGGGCGACGGGCGCACCGTCGACGTCCACATCGCCCGGCTGCGCCGCAAGCTCGGCGTCGAGCACCGCCGGTCGATCCAGACGGTGCGGCGCGTCGGTTACAAGTACGCCCCCTGACGGGGGAGTCACCCAAGGAGGCCCTGGCCGACCGGTTGCGTACCCGGTCGGCCGGGGCTTCTTCGTACGGTGTCGTCCGCGCCGCTCGGAACCGACCGGACTCCCCCCGAGGCGTAGGGCGAGGTCCCGATGGTGGTGCTGGGTACACCGTTCCTAGCCAGTGCGTGTAAGTGAGTCTTGGACCCACTGCTGCGTACTGGGCGCATCCCGAACGGTTCTGGATGCGCCCAGGTGTCCGCACTGTGCTCCAGACCATCCGCACAGCGGGCCTTGAGATCCCGGGAAGCAAGCGCACCCTGATGCTCACCGACTGCCCGCAGCACCCTCTCGTCCTGGGACGTGAGGTGCCCCAGACGGTCACGGACCGCCACCCCGCACTTGCGGTGCTGGCCTATCTCGACCGGGGGTGACCGCACACTCCCGGCCTGCGGCTCATCCGGCCGAACTCAGGTGCAGCGTGGTCGCCCCCAGGTGCGGTGCGGCCCGGGACTCCAGGACCTTGACCCGCACCGCCGTCGCGGTGACGGGCGAGGCGAGCGGCAGGATGCGCCGGTTGCCGATGGTGGTGCCCTCGGCGATCCGCTGCCAGCTGCCGTCGATCCTGGCCTCCACGGCGAACTTCTCGACCCGCTGCCCGTGCCGGATGTCCTCGCGGACGGCGACCCGGTCGAAGGTGTACGGTCCCGGACCCTCCGTACGCCGCACATCGGTGCCGTAGGTGCTGCGTACCGCCTTGCCGAAGGCGGTCAGTGATGCGACGTCCGCATCGGCGATCCGGCCGTCCCGGTTGGGCGGCACGTTCAGCAGCAGCGAGGCGTTCCGGCCGACGCTCTTCTCGTACAGATTCATCAACTGAGCGGACTTCTTGGGCTGTTGGGCCGGGTGGTAGAACCAGCCGGGCCGGATGGAGACGTCCGCCTCGGCCGGGTACCACTGCAGATACTTGGTCGTCAGGTCGAGGATCCTGGCGCGGGAGCCGATGTCCGCGTCCGTCGAGTCGTTGGGCAGGCTGCCGAGTCCGGTCCACGGGTCGGTGGCGTGCGGCGTGACGCTCCACTCGGTCTCGCGGGCGGTGCCGCCCTCGTTGCCGACCCAGCGCACGCCCTGCGGGCCCTGGAAGACGACGGTGTTCGGCGACAGCGCCTTGACCATGTCGAACCACTGCTTGACGTTGTACTTCTGGGTGATCCCGGAGCCGGACCAGGGGTTGGCGCCGTCCAGCCAGAGCTCCTCGATCGGCCCGTACTGGGTGAAGAGTTCGTAGAGCTGGTTGAGGTAGTACGCGTCGTAGTCGTCGGCCTTCACTGTGAAGGTGGGGAGCTTGTGGCGCTTGACGGCGGCGGCGCAGTCGTCGCCGGGGACGAGCGTGGGGATGGTGCGCTCGGTGACGGCGCTGCCGTTGCCGAACCTGCCCTCACCCGCGGGTGCCCGGTCGCCGTCCTCCAGCGCCATCTGCTCGGGCAGGCTCAGCGGCTTGCCCTCCGCCTGCTTCTTACGGATCGACTCGACCCACTGGGCATGCCAGGCGTGCGGGAGTTCGGCGCCGTCGGAGGGCGAGAGGTAGAGCCCGACCTTCAGCCCGGCCTTTCGGGCGGCCTTTACGTACGCGCCGACGACATCGGGGCTGCCGGGGCTGAGCTCGACGGAGTGGTCGGTATAGCGGGACGGGTACAGGACGAACCCGTCGTGGTGCTTGGCGGTGAGCATGACCTGCTCGACACCGGCTGCCTTGTAGGCGCGCATCCACTGGTCGGCGTCGATGCTCTTCGGCGCGAAGAGCTTCTCGTCCTCGGTGCCGGAGCCCCATTCGCGGCCGGTGAAGGTGTTCATGCCGAAGTGGGTGAAGGCGGTGACCTCCCGCTGCTGCCAGACGAGTTGGCCGGCGGTGGGGACGATGTTCGCGGCCTTCTCGATGATCCGCTCGGGGCTGTCGCAGGACTCGACGGCCATCTGCGAAGCAGGCTGCACGGGCGCGGCGCACGGGGTGCCCGGTGGTGCGGCGGCCTGGGTCCGGGCTGCTGCCCGGACGCCTGCGCGGCTTGCTGAGCGGTGGCCTGCACGGGAACGAGCGCGGCCGCTGCTGCCAGTGCGAGCGCACTGAGCACACGGGTGCGTCGTGCCATGGTTCCCTCTCATTCTCGACCTCAATGGTCGGATCTCTTGGGTACCGACCTGCGCATGCTGCCGCACAATGAGACCCACGGGAAGGGTGTCTACGCAATACGTCCCATCTATTGCCACGGACATCCGGGAGTGCCTCAGCCGTTGAACCACGCCGCCGCGTCGAGCCGGAACCCGTCGGCGGGCGCCATCGTGCGCAGATCGGACTCCAGCGCCCGCAGCCGCTCGGCGCCGAGCACCCGGGCCCATTCGGCACGCAGCCGGCCGAACCCCTCGGCGGAGCGGACCAGTACGTCGACACCGCGCGGGGTCACCCGGACCAGCTTGCGACGCCCGTCCTGCGGATCGTCGACCCGCTCGACGTAACCGAGGCTCTCCAGCCTGTCGACGGTCTTGCCCGCGGCCTGTTTGGAGACGCCCAGCCGTCGGCCGATCTCACTGGCGGTAGCACCGTCGCGGCCGATGGCCTGGAGCGCGAAGCCGTACGCGGGACGGACCTCGGGATGCCCGTACTCGGCCAGTTCGCGATGGAGCTCGTCGATGATCGACCGGAACCCGGCGAACAGGAGCAGGGGCAGCTCGAAGCCCGCACCGTCACCGTCGGGCGCCACACCTTCAACTCGCCCCGTGGGCTCAGTCATTGCAAAACTCGACAACCTGATTTACGTTTTCGTCAATCACATTGTCGAGTTTATCGCGAGAGGTCCCGCCATGCCCGCGCCCGCGTTTCCCGACCACACCCTCGAATCCGCCCCTGCCGCCGCCCGTCGTCCCATGGAGGCCGTAGCGAACAGACAGGGGTATCTGCCCGCCGCAGTCGGCCGGCTGGCCACGTCGCCGCAGCTGCTCGACGGCTTCCTGAAGATCAGCGCGATCTTCGAGTCGACCACCCTGGACCCGCTCTCCCGCGAGGTCCTGATCATGACGATCGCCACTCGCAACGACTGCGGCGTCTGCGTCGCGATGCACACCGCGAAGCTCACCGCACTCGGTGCGGACGCCGACCTGATCGCCGCGCTGCGCCAGGCGAAGCCGCTGCCGCTCCCGGACGAACGGCTCGAAGCAATACGGCAGTTCACCCTGATCGTCGTCGCGACGGCGGGCGCGGCCGACGACGCCGCGCTGCAGGACTTCCTGGCGCACGGCTACACCCCGCAGAACGCCCTCGAAGTGGTCCTGGGCATCGGCGCGTACACGATGTCGACGCTGGCGAACCGGATGACCGGGGCACCCGTCGACCCACAGCTCGCCGAGTTCGCTCCCGCACCCATGTGACCCGTTTTGCGAATGGAGATTTCTACGAACTTCCCCTTCCGCTGAACACACCCCGAACCACACCCGTATGGAACGTCACGCTTCTCCCTCGAAGCATGAGGAGTTCCATGGGACGCACATCACGCAAACGTTCGACGCTGGCCAACCGGGCTATTGCCGCCTCGGCCGCATTGATTCTGGGTGGAGGTGGCTTGATCGCAGTCAATGTCTACGCTTCGGCGGGAGAAGGATCATCCGGTTCGCCCCCCGGCCGCACATGGAATGCGGGCACCCAGATGTCCACCATCGACTGCCCCGACGTGGGTAACGAACTTCCCGACGTGCCCGATCAGGCGCGCGGTGAGGTCGACCGCGAACTGGCAGCCATGGATACCCAGATCACCGATGCCTATCGGCAATTCGCCGACCGGAAGGACGAGATCTCCCGTGATCCCGCCCTTGCCGAGAATGCCGTACTCGGTCCGCTGAGGGCCAAACGGACGGCGAGTATCGACCGAATCGCCACCGCCGTGGAGCGCAATGCGGACCGTCCGGACAGGCTGGACGGGCTGGCCCCGTGCAGCCTGCGCGCCGATGACAACAACGGCAACGGCATGGGCGATCAAGGCGCCGACCAGGGTCAGGGTCAGGACGGCGGTCAGGACGGCGGCGAGAACCAGGGCGGCGACAACGGCCAGGACCAAGGCCAAGGCCAAGGCCAGGATCAAGGCCAGGATCAAGGCCAGGACCAGGGCCAGGACCAGCAGGGCAACGGCCCCGAGGAGTCCGACTTCGTCGACATCCAGACCGTGCAGCCCAATGTCGACAGGCCACGCCAACGCCGCGGCGCCTCGCGCGGTTCGTTCAGGACCGATTGCGGACGTAACGAGAACGGCAAATTCAACCCGGACAATGTCATCGTCGCACCCGGCGTGAGCAACGGTGCTCACCATATGCACGATTACGTCGGTAATCAGGCCAACGACGCCTTCGCCAGCGACGACGATCTGGCCAACGGCGATACCACGTGCCGGAATCAGGGCGACAGGTCCACGTACTACTGGCCTGTCCTTCGTCTGCAGAACGGGACGGCGGAGAACGACGCGGACGCGGATGGCGGCGGAAAGGATCAGAACGTCGGAGAGATCCAGACCCCGTCCCAGGTCACGCTGAAATTCGTCGGCAATCCCACCGGGAAGGTCACGGCGATGCCGCGCTTCCTGCGGATCATCACCGGGGATGCCAAGGCATTCACCAACGGCGACGCCAACGCCAATGCCTCATGGAGCTGCACCGGATTCGAGGACCGCCAGCTCAAGGACAAATACCCGATCTGTCCGGACGGCAGCCAGGTGGTCCGCTCGTTCGCATTCCAGAGCTGCTGGGACGGGCAGAACACCGACTCCGCCAATCACCGCACCCATGTCGCCTTCGCCCAGGACAGCGGGCGGTGCCCGAACGGCTTCAGGGCCATTCCGCAACTGGTCCAGCGCATTGTGTACGACGTGCCGCCGGGCCCCGGCTTCGCCGTCGACTCCTTCCCGGAGCAGCTGCACAAGCCCGTCACCGATCACGGTGACTTCATCAATGTCTTCGACGACAACCTGATGAAGAAGGTGGTGAGCTGCATCAACGGCGGGCGCAAGTGCCGCTGATTCCCCCCTCCGCAGCATCCCACCCCCCTACCTGCGCGGTCAGCTCCCGTGGTGACCGGAGTGCCCTCCCTCGCTCCCCCCACTGCCACTACTCCCCGAGTGGTGCGGCGAGGCGGTCTCCACCGTCCCCCCGAGCCGGCCGCGCAGCGCTGCGACCACCTTCGGCTCGCCGACGGCGACCCACTTACGGCCGACGAGATACGAGCCGCCGTAGTCGTTGGCCTCGTTGAGCCACTCGCGCTGCCCGCGGTCGGTCGCGAAGGTGGCCAGCACATAACGTCCTTCGTCCGTCGTGCAGTTGGCCTGCCGCAGTTCCTGCGCGTCGGTCTGGATGTTCGGCTTGCAGTGCGCCTTCGTGGCCAGCTGCTCCAGGCTGCCGGTCGCGGTCGGCGGGACGTCCGGCTTGTTGTCGCCGCCCCCGCCACCCGAACAGGCCGTGAGAAGGGTCAGGCCTGCGAGGACACCCGCGGCTGCCCGGGCCCCGAGCCTGCCGGCCCCGAATCCGCCGACCTTGAACCCACCGGCCCCGGAACCACGTCCTCGTCGCATCTCCAACTGCGTCACCATCCGGCCATCGTGCCCCTTCGCCCCCATCGGCGCGGCCGAACGGCCGGATCGGGCAGTAGCGGCCGCACGCCGGAGTGACCATCGCACGATTCGCTCGTTCTGCTGAACGTGCGCCCACTGCCAGAAGTACCGTCCGCCGCCGCCCCGGCCGATCTGGAGCAGGTCGATGTGGAGCAGGCCGAGGCGGCGCTCGTCGAGCACTATCCGCGGCTGGTCCGGCTCGGCTATCTCGTACTGCCGCCCTCCCTCGGCCGCAATCGCCGCGTGCTGACTGCCCATTCCCTCGCCCAGCGATCCCTGCCGCTGGGTCGCCGGACGTCGTTCGCGGCCGGGGACGGCATCCCGCACCCCCGTCGGGCGGCCGGTGCGACCGTGGTCGACCCGGGCTACGCGCACGTCCGGCAGCGGGTGCTGCGTACCGCACTGCAGGCGGGCCTTCCCCTGCGCCGGCCGGCGTGGCCGCGACGGGCCCAGCTGCCGCCGCTGCTTCCGCTGGTCTGGGGCCTGCGACTGTTCCCGCACTCCGGCGGCGCGGACGAACTCGCCCTGGACCAGGCGCTGTCGGCGCTGTCCGGTCCGGCGCGCGCGGCGCACGTCCTGCGCGGCCTGGAGGGTCTCGCGGACGGAGAGGTACGGCGGGTGCTCGCCGCCGCCGGGGTGGCGGACCCGCATGCGGCGCTGAGGGAGGCGGACGCGGTGACGGCGCCGTACGCGCTCCTGGCCTCCACGGAGTTCGACCCCTGTTCCCTGCAGGCCCGCCCGCCGGATCTGCTGCGCCGCCGCCAGCATGCGAAGGCTGCGCTGGCTGCGGTCGCCGCACTGCTGGTGTGCGGGGCGCTGCTGGGGCTGCCGGGCAACGGCTGGGGCCGGGACCTGACGTCCGCGCCCCTGTACGCCCGCAACCCCGCCGCCGAACAGGCCCTGGAACCAGCGGAGTTACGACGCGTGAAGCCGGCCTTCTGGCAGCGCTCGCCCCGTACCGACTTCACCGCCTGGCCCACCCGGGGGGACCGCACCGACGACGCCCGGCTGCTGCGGCGCGCACTCGCCGTATGGGCGCGCCCCGGCGCAGCGGTGCGGTCGTCGACGACGCCGGGGACGCCGGTCGGGCCGCCGATGGGCGCCCCGCAGCTGCTGTACGCGGGCGAGGTGGGCGCGGCCGCGGTGGTGCTGTTCTACGACGGGCTGCGCGTCGTGCGGTACGCGGAGGCGCGCAACGCCGATCCGGCGAAGGGCGCGGCGCTCGACTTCGCACGGGTCGACAGCGCGGACGCGACCTCCGCCGACGCCCTGATCGTGAGCCGCGGGATCGGCACGGTCCGCTATCTGACGGCGCCCTGGGTGCGCGGCGTGTCCGTACGGGATCTGCTTGCCCCCGACCGGGCTGCACGGGCGCTGCACCGCGACCGCAACGGCGTCACCGATGCGCTGCCGAGCCCGGCGACGGCCGAGCGCTGCCGCTCCTGGCCCGCCGTCGAGATGCATGCCGGTGCGTCGACCCGGCTGCTGACGGACCTGGGCGAACTCGCCCCGGCCCGGCTGACCTCGGGATCGCCGTCGGCGCCGCACGATGTGTCCGGACAGGCGGAGCGGGCGAGCTGGGCGCGTACCGCCTGTCTGCTGAGGGCGATGCGGTCGCGCGGCGTACGGTCGGTGAACTCCTGGCCGTACGCCCGGCAGTGGCTGCCCGAGGGCGACGGTTACGCGCAGTGGCTGTGCACCCGGGCGGAGACCTGGCGGGGCACGGGGAGCAGGGTCCTCGCCCAGTTCCAGGCCCCGTCCACGCAGCCCGCCGCCGGCGGTGCGGTGCCGCCGGGGGCCGTCGCGGCGCGCGCCGAGGACTCACCGGCCTGCGGGGTGCGAGATCCGCGGGTGCTGGCGGGTGTGCTGTGGAAGTCGCGCGGCGGCCGGTGGTACGTACTGGCGGCGGGCAGCGAAGAGTTCGCGTCGCTGACGACGTCCGGCGGGGTGGAGGGCCGGGCGCAGGGGCATCTGCTCGCGGTACGGGCACGGGCGGGCGACCGGGCGCAGCTGAACGGGTCGCTGGCGGACGGGAGCCGCGTCGGCGCCCTGCGCTGACCATCCCTCCATGCCGCGGTGCCGTTTCCCGTACGCACGCCGGGATCCTCTGCTCGGCCGGTTCATGGTGCCCGGCGGCGGCCCCTGCTGCCTGTCCGCGGTATCAGGACGCGGAGTCGCTGCCGGACGTGCCTGCCCCGATGTCTCGGTGGGGAACCGGCAGGCGGCGCGCCGAGGGGCGGATGGCGACGGTCCCGGGAGGGGACGGGGTGACGGATGGAGCTCCACGGATTGCCTACAGGGCTCGGTTTCAAGATCGGCGGCATTGCAGCAGATCGGGTGTCTTGGAGCGCGTGGCGCAGTCGTCGGCGGTCGCCGGGGGGCGACGGTTGCGGTGTCCAATCCGAGCAGGCGCTTCGGCGTCTGCTGCGACAGGAGATTGTCATGCATGTTTCCCGCTTCGCTGCCGCAGTCTGTGTGGCCGCCGTCGTCGTGCTGGGCGGCGCCGGCGCAGCCCAGGCCGCGGCTCCCAGCGCCGCCGCCGGTACCCACTCCGCGCAGGTCCAAGACGGTCGGCACGGGGATGGCGACCGCCGGGACCACGACCGCCGCGATCACGGGCGCCGTGACCACGACCGCCGCGACCACGGACGCTGGGACCACGACCGCCGCGACCACGGACGCTGGGACCACGACCGCCGCGACCACGGACGCTGGGACCACGACCAGGACCGGAACCGGGAGTACCGTTCCCGCTGATCCGATCCGAACCGCAGGATGAACTGGGCCCGTGGCGCACTCCACCGAGGAGGACCGCCACGGGCCCGACACGTGCGCCCCGGTTCGGCCCGCCGCCGGCCGGGCGCGGCCCGGGCGGCGAACTGACGGAAAGCGTCCGCCGGCTCATCGAACTCCTCGAAGAGACCCGGAGCGAGTCGTCATCGATCGAGCGCGACCTGGCCGAAGCAGGCACTCGACCGCTGTCCGAAGCTCACCGAACGCAACGGACAGCGCCCTCTGTCACCCCCCGATCAGCTGCCGCAGGAATTCGCTGCACGCCTCTGTTCCCACCACGTACCCGTCAGTACATTGACAACATGTCTAACACGCAGCCAGCGGCGGTCGCGTCGGAGCGAACCGAGCTGAAGGCCCGCAAGGTCTCGTTCGCCTGGGAGAGGACTCCCCTCCACTGGGTGCCCGGCGACCCCTTCAGTACGCACACGATGAATGTGCTCCATCTGCTGCTCCCGGCCGGGGAGCGCTGGTTCATCCATGTGTACCGGCAGGTGCTTCCGTACATCCATGACGAGCAGCTGCGACGCGACGTGATCGGGTTCATCGGCCAGGAGGCCGTGCACTCCCAGGCCCACGACGACGTACTCCCCCACCTCAAGAAGCTCGGGCTCGACCCGACTCCGTACACCGCACAGGTCGACTGGTTCTTCGAGAAACTGCTCGGCGACCGGACGCTGCCGCCGGGTCGTGCCCGCAGGTGGTGGCTGATGGAGCGGGTGGCGATCATCGCGGCAATCGAGCACTACACGGCGTTTCTCGGCGACTGGATCCTGAACTCCGAGGCCCTGGACCGCAAGGGCGCCGACCCCACCATGCTGGACCTGCTGCGCTGGCACGGCGCGGAGGAGGTGGAACACCGCTCGGTGGCCTTCGAGGTCTTCATGCATGTCGACGGCGGCTACCGGCGCCGGGTGCGCACCTGGGGGCTGGCCTTCTCCGCCCTGGTCTTCCTGTGGCAGCGCGGTGTCCGCTTCTTCATGGAGAACGACCCCAGCCTGCTGGACGGCAAGGCGTCGTTCAAGGCGTTCTACGACAGCGGCAAGCGCGGCACCCTGCCCTCCACACCCGCCCTGCTGCGCTCCATCCCGCGCTATCTGAGTCACTCCTACCACCCTTCCCAGGAGGGCAGTACGGCGCAGGCCATCGACTATCTCGCCCACTCGCCCGCGGCCCTGGCCGCCGAGGCCCGTATGACGGGAACCCACTGACCCATGGTCCTGCCCCGCCCCCGCCTGCGCACCGTCCTCCTTGTGACAGGCGCCGCGTTGCTCGCCAAGCGCGCCCTGCACCGCCGCATCGAGAAGTCCCCGCTGTGGCCGCTGCCGGCCCTGGAGGAACCGGTCTCGGGTCACTCCGGCCGCCGCTCCACCACCACGCGCCGCCTGCTGATCACCGAACGGACCACGACGGCGGACGGGGTGGTCCAACTCCGCCTGGAGGGCCCGGACCTCCCCGCCTGGCAGCCCGGCGCCCACCTGGACCTCGTCCTCCCCTCGGGCCTGGTGCGCCAGTACTCGCTCTGCGGTGACCCGGCCGCGCCGGACACGTACACGGTCGCGACCCGCCTGGTCGAGGACGGCCGCGGCGGTTCGCGCGAGGTCCACGCTCAGCTGCACGAGGGCCTGGAGATCGAGATCCGCGGCCCACGCAACCGCTTCCCGCTCGTCGCCGAAGCCTCCGCGTACGTCTTCGTCGCGGGCGGCATCGGCATCACCCCGATCCTCCCGATGCTGCGGGCGGTTGCCGCCTCCGGCGCCGACTGGCACCTGCTGTACGGAGGCCGTACGCGCTCCTCGATGCCGTTCCTGGACGAGATCGAGAAGCTCGGCGCGGAAGGCAACCGTGTCACGGTCGTACCGGAGGACGAATCGGGCCACCCGGACGCGGCGGCAGCCCTCACCGACCTCGCGCCCGGCACGGCGGTCTACTGCTGCGGCCCGGAACCCCTGATGGACGCGGTCACTGCCGCGCTCCCGGCGGACTGCACCCTGCACCTGGAACGCTTCACAGCGGCGGCCACCTCACCGGCCGACTCCGGCGCTTTCGAGGTGGACCTGCATCGCACCGGCCGTACGGTCCGGGTCGCGGCCGGCCAGTCGATCCTGACCGCAGTCCGCGAGGAACTCCCGTATGTCTCGTACTCCTGCGAACAGGGCTTCTGCGGTACGTGCCAACAGCGCGTACTGGAGGGCGAGATAGACCACCGCGACGAACTCCTGACGGACGCGGAACGCGACGACTCGATGCTGATCTGCGTGTCGCGGTGCCGGGGCGAGCGGCTGGTGCTGGATCTGTAGGAGACGTGGGGGCGCGGTCAGCCCCGGACGCCACCGAGTCCGCTTCCCGGCCCGGTCGGTACGCTGGTGGCATGACGACCGGGGTGCGGCGCAGGATGGGCGTCGATGAGCGCAGGCAGCAGTTGATCGGTGTCGCGCTGGAGTTGTTCAGCCATCGCGCCCCCGACGAGGTGTCCATCGATGAGATCGCTGCCGCCGCCGGGATCTCCCGGCCGCTCGTCTATCACTACTTCCCGGGGAAGCAGAGCCTGTACGAGGCGGCACTGCGGCGGGCCGCCGACGAGTTGGCGGGACGGTTCCTGGAGCCGCGTGAAGGGCCCCTGGGGGCACGGCTGTTGCGGGTCATGGGACGGTTCTTCGAGTTCGTGGACGAGCACGGACCCGGGTTCTCCGCGCTGATGCGGGGCGGGCCCGCGGTCGGGTCGTCGACGGCGAATGCCATGATCGACGGGGTGCGACAGGCGGCGTACGAGCAGATCGTCGCCCACCTGGGGGTGGAGAAGCCCCCGGCGCGGCTGGAGTTGGTCGTGCGGTCGTGGGTGTCGCTCGCCGAGTCGACGGCATTGATCTGGCTGGACGGGCGACGGATTCCGCGCGCGGAGCTGGAGATGCAGCTGGTGCACGACTTCGCGGCGCTGGCCGCGGTGAGTGCGGCGTACGACACGGAGATGGCGGGCATCGTGCTGCGGGTCCTCGCGGAGGAGCCGGTCGACGGGCCGTTCGGAGATCTGCTGGCACGGCTCTCCGCCTTCTCGCCCGCCGTGCCGGCTGTGCCCTCGCAGCGGTTGCCCTGACGTAGTACGGGTCAGCGCTTGCGGTAGGACGGATCCAGGTCGCGGGTCTCGGCCGAGGTGTGGACCGTGAGGCCGTCCGCGGGCTTGAGATGGGCGGTCAGCAGCTCCAGCACGGACTCGGTGAGCTGCGCCTTGATCTCGTCGGTGCGGCCGGGCAGCAGGCCGATCGAGACGTGCAGGATCGCGTCGCCGGTGGCGGCGTAGCCCACCACGGACTCGTCGACCCGGCGGAAGCGGGTCTTACAGGCGGCGATCTTCGTGGTGACCGTCTCGGCGACCAGCGGGTGCAGGGCCTGTGCGAAGCCGCGGCGATCGAAGGTGTCGTCGAGTTCGGCGGAGTAGTCGACGGTGATCTGGGGCATCTGAGGCTCCGGGGTGCGGTACGGACCGTTGTCGGACCTCACCTTTACGGTGATCAGCATGACCACACAAGGGAATTCGCCGCTCACCCTGGACTCCTCGGGGCTCGCTCTGCCGCCGGGCGGCCTCCTGCACGGGACAGGCGCGCCTGGTCGTTCTGGTGGAACTGACCGACCTCACCGGGGCCGCGCGGTGTCCGGATGATCAGGGTCGGACAGGTTATGGCGTCCGGTGAGGCGCGTCGCGAGGCGTCGAAGGTTCCTCGCCGAGCTCGGCGAGCCACATCCGGCCGTACTCGCGGATCGTCTCGAGCATCCGGTGCCGTCCGCCGTCCCGTTTGACGACGGACTTGGCGACCAGGCCGTCCAGCGCGATTGCCACCGCTTCCTCGGTGAGCGGCCCCTCGGCGCAGACCTCGCGGGCCGCGGCCTCGTTGAAGTCGCCGCGCAGGACGGTGAGCCGGGCCCAGAGCAGCCGCTCCAGCGGAGTGCAGAGCTCATGGCTCCAGCCGATCGTGGTGCGCAGGGCGCGGTGGCGCGGTGGCCACAGTGACGCGTCCGTGAGGACGTCGAAGCGTGAGCGGATCCGTACGGCGACCTGTTCCACGGTGTGCCGGCCGATGCCGCCCGCCGCCAGTTCGATGGCGAGCGGAATGCCTTCGAGACGTCGGCAGATCTCGGCGGCCGCGGCATCGCCCGTCGCCTCGAACGTGACGCCTGGGTCTGCGGCACGGGCCCGGTCCTTGAACAGGGTGAGGGCGTCGGCCGCCCCGTCGAAGGGCAGCGGCGCCACCTCGACGACTCGCTCGCAGGCGAGGTCGAGGGGTTGTCTGCTGGTGGCGAGCACCGTGAGGCAGGGCGACGTGGTGAGGATCTCGCCGAGCAGATGCCCGCAGGTGGGGCGCAGATGCTCGCAGGAGTCGAGGACGAGCAGCCCCCGTTTGTCGGTGAGCCATTCACAGAGGGCGTCGACGGGCATCCGCAGGGTGTGGTCGCAGAGCCCGACCGCGTCCGAGACGGTCGCGACGAGCAGCTCGTCGCCCTGGAGCGGGGCCAGGTCCACCCACCACACCCCGTCGCGGTGGGCCGGTGCCGCCTGCCGGGCGGCGCGCATCGCCAGTCGTGTCTTGCCGACCCCGCCGGTGCCGGTGAGCGTGGTCAGCCGGTGGGTCCGGAGTGCGTGTTCGATGCGGGCGAGTTCCGTCCTGCGTCCGACAAAGCTCGTTGTCTCCTCGGGAATGTTTCCCACCATGGTCACCGTCACTGTCCGGCACGCGGCACGATCCGATCCTTGCTCCGCCGGTGGAGCGCCGGGCGCCCCGCTCCTCTCGCGGTCGGCCGTGACGAGCGGTTCCGGCCCCCTTTCCCGTACGGCGTACGCGCACGGGAAAGGAGGCCGGAACCGGCCGAGGTGGTGGGAGGGACGCGCCCGGGAGTGTCCAATGCGGCTCACTCCCCGGCGGCTGCCCTCAACGTAGTCCTGTCCGGGTCACCGCAGGGAGAACACGGCCGCCGTGCGTCCCGGGACGGTGAAGTTTCCCGAACTCCTCTCGTATGAGGCCTTCTTGACAGTAGAATCCGCCCCCGCAGCCTGGACGGGGTGGAGGGCGTAGTCCTTCCCGGCCAGCTCCGCGATCTGCTGGTGCTCGGTGCCCGGGGTGGCGTTGAGGACGATCACGAGTTTTCCGAGCCGCATCGTGATCACGCCGGGCGTCTCGTCCTTCCCGGAGAGCGGGAACGACAAGGCGGACTGCACCTGCTCCGTGGTGGAGAGGTCGAACTCCTTCTCCGTCGTGCGGATGGTGAGCAGGTCCTGGTACGCCGCGGACGCACCGTGGATCTGCGCGCAGCCGGGGCTGAGCGCGGCGGCGGTCAGCAGCGGCTCGGCATACGACCACTTGGACTTGTTGTCGGCTGCCGGGGGCAGTCCGCGGCCGAAGCCGTTGCCGTCCCGGCAGTCCCAGTGCAGTGCGTTGAACCAGTCACCGCTGTCGTACGAGTTGCGGTCCAGGGACTTGGAGCGCAGCAGGTCCGAACCCGCCTGGGAGAGCGACGGGCCCTGCGAGAGGGTGGCGGTCGCCATCGCCAGGACCTGCATCCTGGCCCGGTCGGCCGCTGAGGTGCCCGCCGGGAGTTTGAAGGCGAGCGCGTCGTACAGCGACTCGTTGTCGTGGGCGTCGGCGTAGGCGAGGGCGTCGCCGGGGACCGCGGCGTATCCGGCGGGGGCCCCGTTGTAGTCGACACCCGAACCCTTGACCGTACGGCCCGAGGAGTCGGTGAAGGAGTAGTCGGCGAGGTTGCCGGTCAGGCCCACCTTGATCAGGTCCTGGTAGTGGAGCAGCCGGGCCTTCTGTTCGGCGCGGGTGCCGTTGGCGGTCGAGGTGTTGGGGTCGGTGTAGAGGCCGCTGGCGAAGCCCTGGACGCCGGGGTCCTCGTCGAACGGGCCGCCGCCGCGGACGGCGTCGCGGGCCCGGTCGGAGAAGGTCGCGACGCCGGTGCCGGCCATGTTCTTCTGGGTGGCCTGGACGAAGCGGGCATCGCCGGCGATCTCACCGAAGTTCCAGCCCTCGCCGTACAGGATGATCTTCTTGCCGTCGACGCCGTCCTTGGCCACGGTCAGCGCGTCGAGTGCCGTGCGGACGGCGAGGATGTTGGCCTTGGGGTGGTGGCCCATCAGGTCGAAGCGGAAGCCGTCGACCTTGTACTCCTTGGCCCAGGTGACGATCGAGTCCACCACGAGCTTGCCCATCATGGTGTTCTCGGGCGCGGTGTTGGCGCAGCAGGTGGAGGTGGCGACGGTGCCGTCGTCCAGGAGCCGCTGGTAGTAGCCGGGCACGATCCGGTCGAGGACGGACTTGTCGTCCTGACCGGAGGCGACGGTGTGGTTGTAGACGACGTCCATGACGGTCCGCAGCCCGGCGCCGTTCAGCCCCTGCACCATCTGCCGGAACTCGACGGTGCGCTTGGTGCCCTCCGGGTCGGAGGCGTACGAACCCTCGGGGACCGTGTAGTGCAGCGGGTCGTAGCCCCAGTTGAACCCGTCGTTCGCGGCGGTCTTCGCCACGCACGCCTGCTGCTCGTCGGAGTCGGGGGCGTACACGGACAGGTCGCAGGCCGGCTTCTGCTGGGCCGACTTCTTCTCGGGGATGGTGCCGATGTCGAAGGCGGGCAGCAGATGGACGTAGCTCGTGCCGGAGTCGGCGAGCTCCTTGAGGTGCTTCATCCCGTCCGAGCGGGTGTCGGTGAAGGCGAGATACTCGCCCGGGTGCTTGGACGTGGGATCCGCGATCGAGAAGTCGCGGATCTGCAGCTCCTGGATCTGGGCGTCGCGCAGCGGGGCGGCGGTCGGCTTCTTCAGTCCGGACCAGCCCTTCGGCGCGAGGCCCGGGGCGTCGAGGTCGACGACGAGGCTCCGGGTGGAGTCGGTGGTCAGGGCGGTGGAGTAGGGGTCGGTGACCTTGTTGGTGACGATCTTCTGGACGGTGGGCGCCCACACCTTCACCACGAAGCGGTAGGGCTTGCCGGTCCACTTCGCGGTGCCGGTGACCGACCAGACGCCGGTGCGGTCGTCGCGCCGCATCGGGATGCTCTTCCCGTCGAGCTCGAGGGCGACGGTCCGAGCGGTGGGGGCCCAGACGGACAGGGTGGGACGGCCGTGGCCGAAGACCGGGCCGAGCGCCGAGGTGCTCGCGTTCTTCCCGTACAGGTCGTCGAGCACACCCGCGCTCTGTACGCCGGTGGCCGCGAGCAGAGCACCGTTGGCGGCGCGCTGGGTGGCGATCAGCTGGCCGCGCAGTGCCTCGCGGATCCGGTCCCGGTCACGCGGGTCGACGGTGAACGCCGGGTAGTCCTTGAGGTGCGGGTACTTGGCCTTCTGGGCGTCGGTCAGCGCGGACGGGGTGATCCGCAGCCACCGCCCCTCGTCGGAGAGCGCCCCGTCGACGACGGAGATCCCGCCGTCCTTCGCGTAGACGAGCTGCTGGCTGGTGGCGTCGGTGGCCTTCACCTTCCACACGACGGTGTCGGAGTCGATCCACTGCGCCTCGGCCTTGGTGAGGTCGGGGGTGGGCACACCGCCGGTCTGCGGCAGCAGATAGCCGGGCTGTCCGGCGATCATCCACACCTCGTGGTCGTACGTGGCGATATCGAGCGACTGGTCGCTGGGGAGGTCCTTCTCGTCGCCCTTGTGGAGGATGTAGCTGAGCGAGGTGGCGCCGTCGGTGAGCGGCACCTCGAAGGTGACGCCGTAGGCGTCCTTCTTCACCGGCTGGAGCGGCTTCGCCCAGTCGGTGGGTTCCTTGGCGCCGGTCCAGGTGTGCAGTCCCCAGCCGTCGTAGTCGCCGTCGGCCCGGTGGTAGTGCAGGACGGCCTTCGTCGTGTCCTGCGCCGGGTAGGCACCCTCGGGGGCCTCGTCGGTCTGGCCGTCCTTGCCCTGCTCGATCCAGACCTGCCCGGTCCTCGCGAGGTCGACGGTGCGCTGCGGCCCGTCGGCGGTGCCGTCCTTCTCGACGGTGTACGGGACGGAGGACACGCCCTCGTCGAGCGTGATCCAGGCGAACGCACCGTAGGCATCGCGTCCGGTGAACTCGGCGGACCTGTCGCCCGACTCGATCTGCCAGCCGTCGTAGTCGCCGTCCGCGCGCTTGTAGTGGACGACGGCGTAGTCGCGGTCGACGGCGACGGGCTTCCCGTCCGCCGGGGCCTGACCCGCGGTCGTCGAGGCGAGGGCGCTCGCGTTGCGTCCGGCGCCATCGACGACAACGGCCTTGTAGCGCAGCGGTGTTCCTGCTGCCACCTTGTCGTCCAGGTGCTGGGTGACCTTGTACGGGGCGTGGTCGGCGGAGCCGAGGGTGACCCACCTGCCGTTGCCGGTCTGGGCGGCGAAGACGACCCGGTTGAGGGATCCGCCGTCGACGTCCGCGGAGATCTCGACGGTGCCGGTGGCTCCGGCCGCAGGTGCCGCCAGTGTGATCGAGGGCTTGGTGGCCGGGGCGCCCAGGGGCTTCTCGGCACGCAGCACGATGCTGGAGAGGGCCGGCACGGTGACGGTGATCTTCTTGTCGGCTCCGCTGCGGACCGTACCGGAACCGCCGTACAGCGTACGGAAGTTCATGGCCGCCGACGCGGTGGGCAGCTCGACCGTCTTCGCAGCGGTGCCGTTGTTGGTGGCCACGACGTACTCGTTCGACCGCTTGGGGTCCGTCCGCGAGAACGCGTAGACGGAGCCTTCCGTGTACCGCTCGGTCTGGACGCCGTCACGCAGGGCCGGGTTCTCCTTGGTCAGCTCGGAGAGCGCGGCGATGTTCCGGTACAGCGGGTGGCCGGTGTCGTACGCGTCGGAGGCGTGCGTACGGTCGGTGCCCAGCTGGTCGTCGTCGAGGTAGTCGGCGGTCTTCGAGGCGAAGAGGGTCTGGCGGGCGTCCTTGTCGCCGCCCGCGCCGGTGAAGCCCTGCTCGTCGCCGTAGTAGACGACGGGGTTGCCGCGGCTGAGGAACATCACCTCGTTGGCGAGGCGGGCCCGGTCGACCAGTTCGGCGTCGTCGGCCTTCGGGTTGTCCTGCTTCAGGAACGCGCCGATGCGGCCCATGTCGTGGTTGCCGAGGAAGGTCACCTGCTCATAGGCGTTGGCCTTGTCGGTGGTGTACCGGTAGTCGTCACCGAAGACGGCGGCGAGCTTCGAGGCCGGGGCGCCCTGGGAGGCGTACTGCCGCGCCGCCTCCTGGAACGGGAAGTCGAGCGTCGCGTCGAGCCGGCCCCGGGTGACGTACGGGGAGGTGAGGGCGGTGTCGGCGGAGTAGACCTCGCCGAACATGAAGAAGTCGTCGCGGCCGTGCCGGGCGGCATAGGTGTCGAGGGCGGTCGCCCACTGGGTCCAGAAGTCCAGGTCGACGTGTTTGACCGTGTCGATCCGGAACCCGTCGATATCGAAGTCGCGCACCCACTTCTCGTAGATCTTCTCCATGCCGGAGACGACCTCGGGCCGTTCGGTCCACAGGTCGTCGAGGCCGGAGAAGTCGCCGTACGTGGTGGACTCGCCGGCGTAGGTCGAGTCGCCGCGGTTGTGGTACATCGTCGGGTCGTTGAGCCAGGCCGGGACCTTCTCCCCGGTGTTCTTCGGCGTGTACGGGAAGGAGTCCGCGTCGACCTTCGCCAGACCCTTGCTGTCGTCGAACGGGCGGCCGTCCTGGTCGAGGTACGGGTACGCGCCCTTCGGCTTGTACCCGTACTTCTTCTCGGCGTAGTCGACGGTGTCCGCGGTGTGGTTGGTGATGACGTCGAAGAAGACCTTCATGCCCTTGCCGTGGGCCTTGTCGATCAGCTTCGACAGGTCGGCGTTGGTGCCGAAGTGCGGGTCGACCTGGGTGAAGTCGGTGATCCAGTAGCCGTGGTAACCGGCCGATGCGTCCTTGCCGGTGCCCTGCACGGGGCGGTTCTTGAAGATCGGGGCGAGCCAGATGGCGGTGGTGCCGAGCCCCTTGATGTAGGCGAGCCTGTCCGTCAGGCCCTTGAGGTCGCCACCCTGGTAGAACCCCTTGTCCGTGGGGTCGTATCCGGTCTCCAGCCGCGAACCGGTGAGCCCGCCGCGGTCATTGGAGGTGTCTCCGTTCGCGAACCGGTCGGGCATGACGAAGTAGAACTGCTCGCGGGTCAGGTCGTGCCGGGCGGACTCGGCGGCGAGCGCCGCGTCCGACGGCGGGCCCGGGGGCCTCGGCGCGGCGGAGGTGGCTGCCGCCGGGACGACGGGTATGAGCGCCGCGCACAGAGCGGCGACGGCTCCCCGTCTGAAGGAGGTACGGGACACGGGGCAGGGTCTCCTTGGTTGCGAGGGTTATGGGGTTCTCGGGGTGGACGGTCCTGTGGGGTGGAGCGGGGGTCTGTGCCGCATCGGGGCGTCTCCTCGGGTGCCGCGGTCTCCCCGACACCGTGGCGAACTGTCCTATTACTGCGTCACCCTGCGGGGATCACCCCGACACGGCCCCTCCCAGCGCACCGGCCGACAGGATGCGGCAGCCCGGCACGGAGGCCTACGGGCGACCCGGGGCGGGGGGTGTACCAGGGCGATCCCCGCAGGACGACGCAGTAATTGCACGATTCCCCTGCGGTGTCGGGGAGTCTGCGGCGTCCGAGGAGACGCCCTGGTGGCCCCCCGACCCCCGGTTCAGCCCCGGACCGGGACGACGTGGTCAGCCGCCCCGGCCCGGACGCCGGGTTCAGCTTCGCCAGACGTCGCTCGTCAGCGACACCTTGCCCGACGACGGAACCGTCGCCGTGCGGTTGGCGCCGCTCTCCCACGTGACGGCGCCGCTCGCGTCCTTGCGGACGTACTTGTACTCGAACGACGTACCGGCGGGCATGCTCACGTCCAGCTTCCAGACCGGGTACGACGCCGGGTCGAGCTTGAGCGCGCTGTCGGTGTTCCAGTTGCCGAGCGCGGACTGGTTCCCGGTGACGTAGATGTTCTGGCCGAGCTGGGTGGTCGCGTTGACACCGAAGGAGGCGCCGGAGGTACCCGTACCGGGGTCGGTGACGCCACCCCCGGTGCAGGTGCGGGCGTTCACCTGGAGGGCGACAGCCGTGTTCGCGCCGAGCGTCGCGGTGAACTGTCCGGAGCCGTTGACGGTCACCCCGTTGCCGGACTGGATGTCGCAGTAGTCGCCGGCGGGCAGCGAGGTCTGGAACGTACGGGTCAGCGACGAGCTCTCGTGGTTGACGGCGACATACGCTTTCGCCCCGCGGCCGAACGCGATCCGGTCGCCGCCGTTGTCCCACCAGTCGGTGACGGCCTCGCCGCGCGCCGTGTTGCGGAAGCCGACCATGGAGGAGATCTGCGGCCAGGCGTGCTGGCACTTCCAGCCGTCGCTGTAACAGGCGTTCACCGTCCCGCCGTTGGGCGGTCCCGCATCCTTGTCGGACCACTCGTAGCCGGAGTGGACGTCGGGCGAGCCGTACGGCCAGGCCAGCATGAAGACGTTGGCGAGGGTGTAGTTGGCGCCGTCCTTGTAGTTCAGGGTGTCGCCGCCGCGCTCGGTGTCGTGGTTGTCGACGAAGACCCCGGCCTTCGAGGACGGCATGAAGCCCCAGCCCTCGCCGAAGTTCTTCAGTTCGGCGAGGTTCTCGTTGTTGAAGACCTGTTTGAGGCTGCGGGCGTACCGGAATTCCTGGACGTCCCCGGTGCCGGTGTACTCGTCGGGCGAGACGGCTTCGCCCGCCCCGTAGATCGCCTCCTGCTTCCAGTAGACGCCGGGGTCGGTCAGCCGCGACTTGATGTTGGCGAGGTCGCTCGCCGGCATGTGCTTGGCGGCGTCGATACGGAAGCCGTCGACGCCGAGCGAGCGCAGGTCGTTGAGATATCCGGCGATCTTGCCGCGGACGTAGTCCTCACCGGTGTCGAGATCGGCGAGCCCGACGAGTTCGCAGTTCTGGACGTTGGCCCGGTCCTGGTAGTTGCTGATCTGCGCGGTGCAGTCGTCCATGTCGAACGAGGAGTACAGGCCGGGGTAGTTGTACTTCGTGTACGAGGAGCCTCCGGTGCCGGTGCCCGATCCGGCCGACATGTGGTTGATGACGGAGTCGGCGATGACCTTGACGCCCGCACTGTGGCAAGTGCTGACCATGGCGGCCAAGGCGGTGCGGTCGCCGAGCCGTCCGGCGATCTTGTAGCTGACCGGCTGGTACGAGGTCCACCACTGGCTGCCCTGAATGTGCTCCTGGGGCGGCGAGACCTGCACGTAGCCGTAGCCGGCCGGGCCGAGGGAATCCGTGCAGGCCTTGGCGACGGAGTCAAATTTCCACTCGAACATCACGGCGGTGACGTCCTTGTTGCCGGGTGCGGACGCCTGGGCGGGGGTGGCGGTGGGGATGAGGGCGGCGGCGCCGGCTACCAGGGCGAGAGCTGCAGACAGCGGTCTGCGTGCCATGTCTTTCCTCCTGCGGTGGGGGGAAATGCGGGGATGACGGTGCAGCCTCACGTGGCAACGCGCCCTGCCCTCAAGGCTCCTGAAGGTTCTTGCTGCAAGAATGCAAAGCTTGCCGCGGAGCTGACCGTACGAGCCCGCCCCACCCGGGTCAACCCCCTGAACACGACCCGCTAACATCCCGCACACATCGACGAAATCTTGCATTTTTCTTCCTGCAAGGACTTACGCAAGATATTGCGGCACTGTTAAGTTCTTCTCGACTCCGGCCCGGTCGGCCGGGGGCCCCGGCACCCCAGGGGCCTCACGCGCCCGGCCGGCCGGGCCGGTCACGGCAAGAGAGACACCCGGAGTCGCTCACTCCCCGCCGGCCCAATCCAGGGCCGACTCCCGGTGCCTCTCCTGTGCGTTCCGCCGTGTGCGCGGTCAGGCCGTCACGCGGGACGGACCGCGGCGGTGGATCCCCGTACCACCAACTCCGGCTGGAACACGTACTCCGTGCGCTGCACGGGGCTGCCGCCGATCTCCTCCAGCAGCGCCCCGACCGCGGCCGCCGCCATCGCCTGCACGGGCTGCCGCACCGTCGTCAGCGGCGGATCGGTGAAGGCGATGAGCTGAGAGTCGTCGAAGCCGACCACCGACACGTCGCGCGGCACGTCGAGCCCGCGGTCCCGGGCGGCACGCACCACGCCCAGGGCCATCAGGTCGCTGCCGCAGACGATGCCCGTGCACCCCTGGTCGAGCAGCGCCCCTGCCGCGACCTGGCCGCCCTCGACGCTGAACAGCGTGGAGCAGACGAGGAGTTCGGCCTCTGAGCGGGTCAGGCCCAGCAGCTTGACGGCGGCATCGACGAAGCCGTCCCGCTTGCGGCGGGACGGCACATAGCGCTGCGGCCCGATCGCCAGGCCGACCTTGCGGTGGCCGAGTTCGGCGAGATGTCCGACGGCCATCCGGACGGCGGCGGAGTCGTCGGGCGAGACGAAGGGGGCGCTGATCCGCTCGTTGTAGCCGTTGATCAGGACGAACGGCACGCCGCGGTCGGTGAGCGCGGCGTACCGGGCGGGGTCGGCCGACAGGTCGGCGTGCAGCCCGGAGAGGAAGACGATGCCGCCGACGCCGCGTTCGACGAGTTGCTCGACGAGCTCGTCCTCGGTGGCGCCGCCGGGCAGTTGGGTGCAGAGCACCGGGGTGTAGCCGTGCCCGGCCAGGACCTGCTCGACGGACTGCGCGAACGCCGGGAAGATCGGGTTGGTGAGCTCGGGGGTCACCAGTCCGATCAGCCCGGCGCTGCGCTGCCGCAGCCGTACGGGACGCTCGTAGCCCAGGATGTCGAGCGCCGCGAGCACCCGCTGGCGCGTGGTGTCGGCGACGCCCGGCTTGCCGTTGAGCACCCGGCTGACGGTCGCCTCGCTGACCGAGGCCTGACCGGCGATGTCCGAGAGCCTCGGCGCACCGCCGGTCCTGGGCAGGGGGACGGTCACACCGTCCACCACACCGTGGTGTCCGCGGGCAGCTCGATCTCGGCCCCGTCGGTGACGACGGGACTGCTGGACAGCAGCACCTGGCCGCGGACCGGGATGCGGACCGGCCGGCCGGTCGTGTTGACGGTGCAGACGAAGCCGGGGCGGGCGAAGGCCAGCAGCCCTTCGGGAGCGTCCAGCCACTCCACGGCCGTCCCGGCGCCGAGCCCCGGGTGCACCCGGCGTGCGGCGAGCGCGGCCCGGTACAGCTCCAGTGTGGAGCCCGCCCTGCCGGTCTGGGCCTCGATGCTCAGCTCGCCCCAGCTGTCGGGCTGGGGCAGCCAGCTGCCGCCGTCGCCGAAGCCGTAGGAGCTGCCGTGCCGGGTCCACGGGATCGGCACCCGGCATCCGTCGCGGAAGCCGTCCTGGCCTTCGGCGCGGAAGAACGACGGGTCCTGGCGGGCCTCGTCGGGCAGGTCGGTGACGTCGGGCAGGCCGAGTTCCTCGCCCTGGTAGACGTACGCGGAGCCGGGCAGCGCCAGCATCAGCAGGCTGGCGGCGCGGGCCCGGCGCAGGCCCATCTCGCGGTCGCCCGCGGTGCGGATCTGGGTGCCGAGGCCGGGCGGGTTGGCGAACCGGGTGGCGTGCCGGGTGACGTCGTGGTTGGAGAGCACCCAGGTGGTGGGGGCGCCGACCGGACGCATCGCGTCGAGCGAGACGTCGATGACCTTGCGCAGCTCGGCGGCGTCCCAGTCGGTGGACAGGTACTGGAAGTTGAACGCCTGGTGCATCTCGTCGTGGCGCACATAGTTGGCGGTGCGCTCGACGGTCGGGGTCCAGGCCTCGGCGACGGCGATGCGGTCGCCGGGGTACTCGTCGAGGATGGTGCGCCAGGAACGGTAGATCTCGTGCACCCCGTCCTGGTCGAAGAACGGCATGACATCGTTTCCGAGCAGCTTGAGCTGGTCGTGGGTGCCGAGGTCGGGCAGACCTTCGGCCTTGACCAGGCCGTGGGCGACATCGACGCGGAAGCCGTCGACGCCCATGTCGAGCCAGAACCGCAGGATCGAGCGGAACTCGTCGGCGACGGCCGGGTGTTCCCAGTTGAAGTCGGGCTGCTCGGGCGCGAAGAGGTGGAGGTACCAGTCGCCGGAGGTGCCGTCCGGGTCGGTGGTCCGGGTCCAGGCGGGGCCGCCGAAGATGGACTCCCAGTCGTTGGGCGGCAGTTCGCCGTCCGCGCCCTTGCCCGGGCGGAAGTGGTAGCGCTCGCGCAGCGCGGAGCCGGGGCCCTCGGCGAGGGCGCGCTTGAACCACTCGTGCTGGTCGGAGGAGTGGTTGGGCACCAGGTCGACAATGATCCGCAGGCCCAGGTCGTGGGCGTCCCGGATCAGCGCGTCGGCGTCCAGCAGCGTGCCGAACATCGGGTCGATGGCACGGTAGTCGGAGACGTCGTAGCCCGCGTCGGCCTGCGGCGACGCGTAGAACGGGCTGAGCCAGACCGCGTCGACGCCGAGGTCCTTGAGGTACGGAAGTCTGTCCCGTACGCCTGCGAGATCGCCCATGCCGTCGCCGTTGCCGTCGGCGAAGCTCCGCGGATAGACCTGGTAGATCACCGCGTCCTGCCACCAGCCGGTGCGGTGGCCCGGAGCGTCGTCGGACGTGCCGGTGGAGGGGGCAGCGAGGTGCTGGGTCATGTCGTCCCTGGGGTGTCTGGGTGGGAAGCGGCGCCGGGACCGGGTCGGGGATCCGGCGCCGCCGTTCCTTCGTGCGTGCGGGTCGTGCTGCTGGGTGCGTCAGCCCTTGACGGCCCCGGCGGACATGCCGGTCACCAGGTGGCGCTGGGCGAAGAGGAAGACCAGGGCCGCGGGTATCGCGATGAGCACGGACGCGGCGGTCATCGGCCCCCACTGGGCTCCGTACTGGTTGACGAACTTCTGCAGTCCGCCGGCGAGCGTGAGGTTCTCGTCGCCGACCATGAATGCGGAGGCGTACGCCACTTCGCCCCAGGCGGTGATGAAGGAGTAGAACGCGGTGACGGCGAGGCCCGGCTTGGCGAGCGGCATGATCAGCCGCCAGAACGTGCCGAACGGAGTGAGGCCGTCGACCTGCCCCGACTCGTCGATCTCGCGCGGAATGGTGTCGAAGAAGCCCTTCATCATCCAGGCGCAGAACGGCACCGCGATGGTGAGGTAGGTGATGACGAGGCCGGCGGGCTGGTTGAGCAGGCCCAGGCTCGACATGATGTTGTAGATCGGCACGATGAGGACGGCGACCGGGAACATCTGGGTGATCAGCAGCGTCCACATCAGCCCGCGCTTGCCGGGGAACCGGAAGCGGCTGACGGCATAGCCGGTGGTGGCGGATACGAAGACGCCGAGGACGGTGGTGAGCCCGGCGATGACCAGGGAGTTGCCGAACCAGGTCAGGAACTCGGTGTCCTTGATCAGGTCGGTGTAGTTCTCGAAGGTCGTGTCCTTGAAGAAGTCCGTCGTCGTCGCGTACGCGGCGGGCTTCAGCGAGGTCAGCAGGACCCACAGCACGGGGAACACGGCGATCACGGACGCCACGATCAGCGTGAGGTGCAGTGCGACGGAGGCGAGCGGCGAGCGTTCGCCGCGGGGCCGGACCTTGGCCTTGCGCACCGAGTGGCGCGCGGTGGGTGCGGGGACGGTGGTCACCAGCTATCTCCCTGCGTGCGGAGGACTCGCCGGTAGACCGCGGCGAAGAGCATCAGGAGGACGAGGATCAGCACGCCCCAGGTGGAGGACTGCGCGAAGTCGCGCGGGCTGATCTCGAAGGAGAACTTGTACGCCTGGGTGACCAGGATCTGGGTGGCCTCACCCGGTCCGCCGCGGGTCAGCAGGAAGATCACCGGGAACATGTTGAACGTCCAGATGGTCGACAGCAGGATCACGGTGGTGGAGACCGGCCGGAGCCCCGGCAGCGTGATGTGGCGGAACCGCTGCCAGGCGGTGGCACCGTCCATCTCGGCGGCCTCGTACTGCTCGCTGGGGATGGACTGCAGACCGCCGAGCAGGGCGACCATCATGAAGGGCACGCCGAGCCATACATTGACGGCGATGACGGAGAACTTCGCCCAGGTGGGGTCGTTCAGCCACGGTATGCCGTCGATGCCGGAGCCGGAGAGGATCTTGTTGAGCAGCCCGCGGTCCTCGTTGTAGAGGAAGCGCCAGGCGAAGACGGAGACGAAGCCGGGGATGGCCCAGGGCAGGATCAGCGCCATCCGGTAGGCGGAGCGGCCGGCGATCCGGCGGTTGAGGATATTGGCCAGGGCCATGCCGAGGACGAACGTGATGCTCACGCAGGAGACCGTCCACACCAGGGTCCACCCGAGCGTGCCGAGGAACTGGTCGCCCGTGAGCGCGTCGGCGTAGTTGTCCAGGCCGACGAACTTGTACGTCGCGGGCATGTGGTTGACGCCGATGGACCGTTCGACGTTGCGCTCATTGGCGTCGGTCAGCGACAGGTAGATGCCGCGGACCAGCGGGTAGCCGATGATCACGCCGATCACGGCGACGACCGGGGCGACCATGGTCCAGGCGTACCAGTGCGTCGACAGAGTCCGCCGGAGCCTGCTCGGTGGTGGGGTACCAGTACCGCGGCTCCGGCCGCGGGCGACATTGTCGCCCGCGGCCGTTGCCACCGACTGGCTGGTGTGGACAGCCATCAGTCGGCCTGCCTTTCTCTGGCTACTTCCAGCCCTTGAGGAGCTTGCGGTAGGAGTCACCGGTGGTCTTGGCGGCCTTCTCCGGCGTGGTCTGGCCGGTCAGGACCTTGGTGTACTCGGTGACGAGCGGGGCGAAGAGGCTGCCGGTCTCCGGGATCCAGGGGCGCTCGACGGCGGTCTCGACGACCGGCTGGAAGAAGCTGACGATCTCGTTGTCGACGACCGCTTCCTCCGAGTAGGCGGAGGTACGGGTCGGCAGGAGGTTCAGCTCCTTGGTGACCTGGGCCTGGGTCTTCGTGGACGTCATGTAGTCGACGAAGGCATAGGAGGCGTCGAGGTTCTTGGAGCCCGCGTAGACGGCCAGGTTGTGACCGCCCTGCGGGGCGCCCTGCGCGGCGGAGCCGGCCGGGACCGGGGCGACGCCCAGGTTGGCCTTGTCCTTGAACTCCTTGCCGGCGTAGGTGTCGGCGACGGCCCACGGGCCGTTGATGATCATGGCGACCTTGCCGTCCTTGAAGGACGACTGCATGTTCTCCCAGCCGTCCGTCGCGTCGGTCTTGGCCGCACCGGAGTCGACGAGGTCCTTGACGACCTTCATCGCCTTGACGCCCTCGGGGTTGTCGACGGTGACGGACTTGGTGGCCGCGTCGACGAGGTCGCCGCCCTCGCCGTACAGGAAGGACAGGAACCAGTACGCGTCGTCGCCGCGCAGGTAGAGGCCGGTCTTGCCGGTCTTGTCCTTGATCTTCTTGGAGACGGTCTTCAGCTCGTCGACGGTCGTGGGGACCTCGACACCGGCCTCCTTGAAGATCTTCTTGTTGTAGAAGATGCCCATGGAGTCGATCACCTGCGGCACCGCGTACGTCTTGCCCTTGTACTTGGTGGAGGCGGCGGCCTGCTTCAGGAAGTCGTCCGCCTTCTGCAGGGCGGGGGTGCCGTCCAGCGGGGCGAGGTAGCCGAGGTCCGCGAACTCGGGGGTCCAGGCGACCTCGGAGCGGATCACGTCGGGAGCGCCGGAGCCGGACTGGGCAGCGTTCTTGAACTTGTTCTGCGCCTCGCCGAAGGGCACGTTGACGTACTTGACGTCGACCTTCGGGTGCTGCTTCTCAAAGTCTTCGGCAATCTTCTTGAAGACCTTGTCCTCGCTGCCCACGGTGGAGGTGTCCCACCACGTAACGGTCCCGGAGAGCTCGCCGGAGCTCTTGCTCGAGCCTTCGGACTTGTCATCGCTGCCGCAGGCGGTCGCCGCGAGCGCCAGGGCCGCGACCAGGGCGGTGGCCGTTATGCCACGTCGCATCTGAACTCCTTCAACTGCCGTACCGCTCCATCGCGGCGCCGGGTCGACGAGGAACGTAACAAGGATGAAAGATGACCGAAAGACTTTGCGGAAGATTTCTGCAAGCTTCGGCGATCGTTACATTCGCGTGTCCTCACAGTTGCCGTCAAGCCCCTTGACGGGAGCGCTCCGACCCTGACAGGAGAAGGGTCGGGGCCATGATTTCGCTGTGCGACGATCCGACCGCAGCCCTCAGCCCGGCTTCGCAAGACCTTGCAAGACGTTGCGGCGACACTGCCGAGCGGCCCGTGGCGGCACGTACCGCCGCACGCGCCGTCGGCCACCACCACCCCCCGGACAGCACCGCAGTCGCCCGATTCCCGCGCATGGTGGGCAATCCGACACGCGGCCGGTACAGTCCACTCCCATGACCGCACGGCTTGCCGATATCGCAATTCAGGCGGGGGTCAGCGAGGCTACGGTCAGCCGTGTACTGAACGGCAAACCAGGTGTTGCTGCAGCCACCCGTGAATCCGTCCTCGCCGCGCTCGACGTCCTCGGCTACGAACGGCCGGTACGGCTGCGCAGGCGCAGTGCGGGACTGGTCGGGCTGATCACGCCCGAGCTGGAGAACCCCATCTTCCCGGCGCTCGCCCAGGTCATCGGTCAGGCGCTGACGCGGCAGGGCTATACGCCGGTGCTGGCGACGCAGACCCCCGGCGGTTCCACCGAGGACGAACTCACCGAGATGCTCGTCGACCGTGGCGTCTCCGGCATCATCTTCGTCTCCGGGCTGCATGCCGACACGTCGGCCGATATGCAGCGGTATGAGCAACTGCGCGCCCAGGGTGTGCCCTTCGTGCTGGTCAACGGCTTCTCGCCGAAGGTGCAGGCGCCTTTCATCTCCCCCGACGACCGGGCGGCGATGCGGCTCGCGGTGACACATCTGGTCTCGCTCGGCCATCAGCGGATCGGCCTTGCGGTCGGACCCAAGCGTTTCGTGCCGGTACTCCGCAAGATCGAGGGGTTCCGCTCCACCGTGCAGGAACAGCTGAACCTCACCTCGGACGAGGTGGAAGTGCTGATCCAGCACTCGCTGTTCACCCTGGAGGGCGGTCAGGCGGCCGCTTCGGCGCTGATAGAGCGCGGGTGCACGGCGGTGGTGTGCGCGAGCGACATGATGGCGCTCGGTGCGATCCGGGCCGCGCGCCGGCTGTCGATGGAGGTGCCGCGCGACCTGTCGGTCGTCGGCTACGACGATTCGCCGCTCATAGCGTTCACCGATCCGCCGCTGACCACGATCCGTCAGCCGGTGACGGCGATGGGCCAGGCCGCGGTGCGCACCCTCCTCGAGGAGATCGGCGGCACACCGGCCCCGCACAGCGAGTTCGTCTTCATGCCGGAGTTGGTCGTCCGCGGTTCAACGGCCGCGGGCCCCGGCCCCGATCCGGCCTCTGCATCCGGAACGGAATCAGGGGCGCACGCCCGCCTGTAGGGGGCATGATGTGCAACTGGAACCCGACCGGAGGATGATCGGGAAGTGGGACGCAACTGAAAGAATCGACGCCTATGGGTGAAGTGAGCGTGAAGTCACAGGAAGGCCGACCGGCGGCCACCCCGTCACCCATCGCGGACGAGGCGGCTCCCGAGGTGAAGCGGAACGACATGCTGGCGCGGCTGCGTTCGCTGCGGTACCCCCGTCGGCCGCGCATCTATTTCGAGGTCCTGCTGATCGCGGTGAGTTACTGGGTCTACTCGCTGGTGCGCAACGCCGTCCCCGAGCAGAAAGCCGCGGCACTCAGCAACGCCGACTGGCTCTGGTCGGTGGAGAAGTACCTGGGCATCGCCGTCGAGCAGTCGGTCAACCACGCGGTGAACTCCGTGACATGGCTGATCGTCTCGATGAACTACTACTACGCGACACTGCACTTCGTCGTCACCATCGGTGTGCTGATGTGGCTGTTCCGTCGCCATCCCGGACGTTACGCGGCAGCGCGCCTGGTGCTGTTCGCGACCACGGGCGTCGCGCTGCTCGGGTACTACCTGTATCCGCTCGCGCCACCGCGCCTGATGAACGACGGCCACTTCATCGACACCGTGCTGGTGCACCACACCTGGGGTTCGATGGCCTCGGGCAACTTCAAGAACATGTCGAACCAGTACGCGGCGATGCCGTCGATGCATATCGGCTGGTCGCTGTGGTGCGGGCTGACCATCTACGCGCTGGCGTCGGCGCCCTGGGCACGCATCGCGGGCCTGCTGTACCCGGCGACCACGCTGATCGTGATCGTGTCGACCGCCAACCACTTCTGGCTCGACGCGGTGGGCGGCATGACCTGCCTGGCGTTCGGTTACGCGGTGTCGTTCGCCTGGTACGGGGCGCTGCCGCACCACCTTCAGAAGCGGGTCACGCGCCCTGCCGGGGCCAGACTCTCGGCGCTCGGCCCGGGAGCGCCGATCAGGGTCGGGCAGCCGGCCGAGGAGGCACCGGTGCGCCAGTGACCGGCTTCTTCCTCGATCGCCGGCCGGGCCGACATGGCCGCCCGGCCTCGAAATTGCCGCCTGACGTGGTTCGTCGACGCCGTCACGCCCCGTAGAACAGCTCCTCCACCACCGCCCGCGCCCGCCGGGTGATCCGCCGGTAGTCGTCGAGCATGTCGCCGACATGACCCGGTTCGTAGCCGAGATAGCGCCCCACGGCCGTCAGCTCGCGCGGACCGGACGGGAAGGTGTCCCCGGGGCGGCCGCGTACCAGCATCACCGCGTTGCGGACCCGCGTAGCGAGCACCCAGGCCTCGTCCAGGGTCTGCGCGTCCTCACCCGAGATCAGTTCGGCCGCACAGGCAGCTGCCAGTGCCTCGCGGGTGCGGGACGTGCGCAGGCCCGGTTCCACCCAGCCGTGCTGCATCTGCATCAGCTGGACCGTCCACTCGACGTCGCTCAGCCCGCCGCGCCCCAGCTTCGTGTGGAGCGTCGGGTCGGCGCCGCGTGGCATCCGTTCGGACTCCATGCGGGCCTTGAGGCGGCGGATCTCACGGACCGCGTCCTCCCCCAGCCCTTCCATCGGGTAGCGCAGCGGGTCGATCAGCTCGATGAATTCGCGGCCGAGGTCCGCGTCGCCCGCCATCGGTTCGGCGCGCAGCAGCGCCTGGCTCTCCCAGACCAGCGACCACCGGCGGTAGTACGCCTCGTACGACTTCAGCGTCCGTACCAGCGGCCCGCTCTTGCCCTCCGGCCGCAGATCCGCGTCGATGATCAGCGGCGGATCGGCGGTGGGCAGCTGCAGCAGCCTGCGCATCTCACCGACAACGGTGCCGGCGGCCCGGGCTGCCTCCTGTTCGTCGACGCCCTCGCGCGGCGCGTGCACGAACAGGACGTCGGCGTCGGAGCCGTAACCGAGCTCATGGCCGCCGAACCGGCCCATGCCGATGACCGCGAACCTGGTCGGGAGGGTGTCGCCCCACTGTTCACGTACGGCGGCACGCAGCGCGCCCGCGAGCGTGACGGCGTTCAGATCGGTGACCGCGTTGCCGACCCGGTCGACGAGTGCGCCGGGGTCGGGTTCGGCGGGACTCTCCTCCGTGCCGTACGAGCCGATGAGGTCCGCGGCCGTCGTACGGAACAGTTCGCGCCGTCGCACCCCGCGGACCACCGCGACCGCGGACTCGGCGTCCTCCGCCCGCCCCACCGCGGCGAGCACCTCCTGCTCCAGATGGGAACGGCTGCGCGGCGTCAGCCCCTGCGGGTCGCCGAGGATCGCCACCGCCTCGGGGGCCCGCAGCAGCAGGTCGGGGGCGAACCGGCCGGCCGACAGGACGCGGGCGAGGTTCTCCGCGGCCGCACCCTCGTCGCGCAGCAGCCGCAGGTACCAGGGGGTCTTGCCGAGCGCGTCGGACACCTTGCGGAAGCCGAGGAGCCCGGCGTCCGGGTCGGCGGAGTCCGCGAACCAGCCGAGCAGCACCGGCAGCAGGGTGCGCTGGATGGCGGCCTTGCGGGACACCCCGGACGACAGCGCCTCCAGATGCCGGAGCGCGGCGGCCGGATCGGCGTACCCGAGCGCTTCGAGCCGGTGCCCGGCGGCCTTAGCGCTGAGCCGGGTCTCGCCGGGCGCGAGCTGGGCGACCGCGTCCAGCAGCGGCCGGTAGAACAGCTTCTCGTGCAGCCGCCGCACCACGGACGCATGCCGCTTCCACGCCTGGTTGAGCTCGGTGAGGGGGTCCGTACGCATCCCGAGGGAGCGCCCGAGCCGACGCAGATCCGCCTCGCTCTCGGGGACGAGGTGGGTGCGGCGCAGCCGGTACAGCTGGATGCGGTGCTCCATGGCGCGCAGGAAGCGGTACGCGTCGTCGAGCTGCGCGGCGTCCACCCGCCCGACGTATCCGCCCGCGGCGAGCGCCCGCAGCGCCTCCAGGGTCGAGCCGCTGTGCAGGGAGGCGTCGCTGCGGCCGTGCACGAGCTGGAGCAGCTGTACGGCGAACTCGACGTCCCGCAGTCCGCCGGGCCCCAGCTTGATCTCCCGGTCGACACGGTCGGCGGGGATGTTGTCGACGACCCGGCGGCGCATCTTCTGTACGTCACCGACGAAGTTCTCCCGGTCCGCGGCCTGCCACACCAGCGGCGAGACGGCGTCGACGTACTCCGCGCCCAGCTCGGGGTCGCCGGCCACCGGCCGGGCCTTGAGCAGCGCCTGGAACTCCCACGTCTTGGCCCAGCGCTGGTAGTACGCGAGATGCGAGGACAGTGTCCGTACGAGCGGCCCGTTGCGGCCCTCCGGACGGAGGTTGGCGTCGACCGGCCAGATGGTGCCCTCGACGGTCGTGTCCGAACAGATCCGCATCATGTGCGCCGCCAGTCGGGTGGCGGCCTGCACGCCCTTGCTCTCCTCGGCGCCGTCGACCGATTCCGTCACGAAGATCACGTCGACGTCGGAGACATAGTTCAGTTCGTGGCCGCCGCACTTCCCCATCGCGATGACCGCGAGGCGGCACACGGCGGCGTCCTCGGGGGCGGCCGTGCGGGCGATGGCAAGCGCCGCGCGCAGCGTCGCGGTCGCCAGGTCTGCGAGTTCGGCGGCGGTCTGGGCGACATCCGTCGTACCGCACACATCGCGGGCAGCTATGGCCAGCAGGCACCGGCGGTAGGCGACGCGCAGCGAGTCCGGGTCGTCGGCCTCGGCGAGCTCGTGCTCGAACTCGGTCACTCCGGGGTGCAGATCGGTGGCCTCGTACGTGACGAGCGCGTGCCAGTCGCGGGGGTGGCGCGCCAGATGGTCGCCGAGCGCCTCGGACGCCCCGAGCACCCCGAGCAGCCGGTCCCGCAGCGGCTTGGCGGTGACGAGCGTGTCCAGCAGGATCTGCCGCTCGGCGGCATCCTCGGCCTCCACCAGCCGGACAAGCCCCTGCAGCGCCAGATCGGGGTCGGCGGTCGCCCCCAGCGCGTCGAGCAGGACCGAGTCGGTGCGTACGGCCGACAGAGCCGGCAGGTCCAGCAGCCGCTCCGCGGCGGACGGGTCGGTGAAGCCGTGCCGCAGCAGTCTGGTGAACGTACTGCTCCTGCGCCCCGGCACCGTCGTCATTCCGTGCTCTCCTGCTCGCCGCCCGATCACTTTCCAGCGTTCCGAGCCTAGCCCCGCGCCGATGAATTCGGAGCGGGTGCGCGGTCCGCACTTCGCAGTCACGATCGCTTTCAGGACCCCGCTGAGGAGGAGGTCACCGTGTCCGGGGACGAACCCGTCTCCGAGCTGCATCCCGGCTACAGCGACAAGGGCGCGACGGCCCGCCCGTGGTCGGAGGCGGTTGCTGCGCTGACGCGGGCGGAGGTGTTCTGGTTGTCCACGGTCCGGCCGGACGGCCGGACCGCATGTCACGCCGCTGATCGGGCTCCGGTCGGACGGCGCGCTGCACTTCTGCACGGGCCCGGCCGAGCGCAAGGCGCGGAATCTGGCGACGAACCCGGAGTTCGTGGTGACGACCGGCACCAACACGCTCTGCCCAGGGCTTCGACGTGGCGGTCGAGGGCCGGGCGGACCGGGTGACGGACGACGCTCGACTGACCCGGCTGGCCGAACTCTGGGAGGCGAAGTACAGCGCGGACTGGCACTTCGAGGTCCGCGCGGGCGCGTTCGCCAACGCTGCGGGGGGCCGCGCGGAGGTGTTCGGGGTGGTCCCGCGCACGGCGTTCGGCCTCGGCAAGGGCGAGCCGTACAGCCAGACCCGCCGGCGCTTCCGCTGAAAGGTGTCCCGGGCGGCATGCCGGTCCCGTATCACCGCCCGGCCTCCGGTGAAGCCTGCCGACGCGGACGCGCACGGCGGCCGGGCGGGAGCCGCTCGGCCGCCCCGGGGCGGGCTACCTGCCGTCGCCGGCACCGGGCCTGGTGCCGATGACGACGGTCGCGTACAGCTCGTCGGAGGTGACCACCCGCGGAATCAGCCCGCTCCGGGCGACGGTCTCCTCGGCCCGCGCCGCCTGCCGTTCGCTCGTCTCGACCAGCAGATGCCCGCCCGGCGCCAGCCACTGAGGCGCTTCGGCGGTCACTCTGCGCAGCACATCGAGCCCGTCGCCCCCGCCGTCGAGCGCCACCCTCGGTTCATGGACCCGGGCCTCTGCGGGCAGGAGTTCGACGTCCTCGCTGGGTACGTACGGCACATTGGCGAGCAGAATCCCGACGCGGCCGCGCAGCGAGGCGGGCAGCGGCTCGAAGAGGTCGCCCTCGTACACCTCCCCCGCACCGGCGACATTGCGGCGAGCGCACCGTACCGCGGCGGGTTCGACATCGCTGGAGTGCAGCTCGACCCGGTCCAGGGCAGCGGCGAGCGCGGCGCCCAGCGCACCCGAACCGCAGCACAGATCGACGACGACGGCGGGTCCGTCCGCGGGACGGACGAGGCCGACGGCCTGGTCGACGAGGAATTCGGTACGGCGCCGGGGGACGAAGACGCCGGGGTCGACAGCGATCCGCAGACCGCGGAACTCGGCCCAGCCCAGGACGTGTTCGAGGGGCAGTCCGGCTGCCCGCCGGTCCACCATGGCCGCGAGGTCGGCCGGGTCCGCAGCCGTGGTGAGGATCAACTCCGCCTCGTCCTCGGCGAATACGCAGCCGGCGGCGCGAAGTCGGGTGACGATGACGGAGTAAGGGAGCGGTGTCGAGGAAAGCGACATGGAGCGGAGCCTTTCGGAATGCCGATGGGTGCTCCGCGGTCCGCCTATACCGGTCCGACCACGCAATCGCGAGAGGTGAGCACCCAGCCTGATACAGCGGTAATGGGTCTCACCTCCTCGGTATGTCCCCGTGCTGGGGTCGGCAACACTACCCGAATCGAGTCCCGGTACCTGCCACGGCCCGGGCGGTGCACGCGGACGGCCGGTCACGAACGCTTGCCGCCGCCGCCGTCGTAGAACCGGCTGTGCACCGCCGCCGAGGTGTTGTTCGCGCGGGTGTGCCGGATCGCTTCGCGATGCTGCCGCTCGATCTCCTGGCCCTCGAAGCTCTCGGTCCTGCGCCGCGACCTCAGCTGCAGTTTGACGATGAGCGCGACAATCAATGCCAGCAGCCCACCGAGCAGCACGAACACGCCTGTCATGAAGCCCCCCGTACCTTGGCCCAGCCATGTGCTGTTCGCATTGTCGCCCGCAGGACACACCTCGTCCAGAGTCCCGGGCCGGGCCCGCCCGCCTGCTCCCGCGGCAGGGGGAGCGCCCCTCGAACGATGCGCCGGAGGTCCCACGCCGGGCTGCGGCCACAGGGGCGCCCGTGGTCGTTGCTGGTCGCTTCAAGCGCACCACGAAGGCGGTGCCCCCATACCCGTTGATATCTCGATCGACCAGCTTGCGGTCACCCGGTACGCGATGGGCATGGACCGGGTGCGGGAGGTGCGACGCTCGCTGGCCCCGCACCAGAACGAGCAGTGCGTGCGGGACCTGGACGAGCGGCTGTACGGGTGGTCGACGACAGTCAGTGCGCTCGCTCGTTGAACTTCTTGATCTGTTCAGAGAGTTCGAGGAGCGACTCCATGCGGAACGTCGGCAGGCCACGTGCTTCGGCAGTGTTCCACTGGATGGTTCCCCACGGCCCGCGATGAAGGAGAGCAGTGTGCATCCCGGCGGGCACCGCCGGGCGCAGGTCGTTGTCGACGCGGTCGCCGACGTACAGGATCTCGCTGGGCTCGTGCGGGACGACGTCGGCGACCCGGACGAAGAACTCCGGGTCGGGCTTGCTGGCGCCCCAGTCATCCGAGGTGCCGATCAGGTCGACGTCGTCGGTGAACAGCTGACGAAGGATGCCGCCGGCCCGCACGGTCTGGTTGCCTGCGATGCCGAGCCACAGCCCGTCGGCTCGCAGCTGTGCGAGGGCAGGTCGGACGTCGTCGTACAGATCCGACTCGTCGAAGTGCTCGGGCTGTCCGGCGTCCGCGCGCGCTTGGCGCTGCTCGTACAGGTCGAAGCCTGGCTGGAACTCCTGGAACACGTCCCGGTAGTCCCGTCCTTGGGCGATGACGGCTCCGAACATGGCGGCAAATGTGTGGCGCGGGACACGGAGCCAGTCGGCCCAGGTGCCGTACTCGCGGGTCTCGTCCACCAGGCACTCACCGACGTCGAATACGACTGCGCGAATCATGCGCCGATCCTGGCGAGGGGCCGCCCGGAAGGCCGTGGACAGCATGTACGACGCCACCGCTTCCGCGCCTGACGGCCCACATACGGCCGCGCGCTTGAACGGACTCCGGGCCAGAGGCAACACCGCCTCCGGCCCGGATCGTCACTGAGCCGCCGCGATGCGGCTGACCTGCGGTTACAGCACCGGCAGCAGTGCCTTCAGCTCGAAGGCGGTGACCTCGCTGCGGTACTCCTCCCACTCCTGCTTCTTGTTGCGCAGGAAGAAGTCGAAGACGTGCTCACCGAGCGTCTCGGCGACCAGTTCGCTCTTCTCCATCAGCGAGATCGCCTCGCCCAGGTTCTGCGGCAGCGGCTCGATGCCCATCGCGCGGCGCTCGGCGTCGGACAGCGCCCAGACGTCGTCGTCGGCGCCGGCCGGGAGTTCGTACCCCTCCTCGATGCCCTTGAGGCCCGCGGCGAGCAGTACCGCGTATGTCAGGTAGGGGTTGGCGCCGGAGTCGATGGAGCGGACCTCGACGCGGGCCGAACCGGTCTTGCCGGGCTTGTACATCGGGACGCGGATCAGGGCGGAGCGGTTGTTGTGGCCCCAGCAGATGTACGAGGGGGCCTCGCCGCCGGCGCCCGCGGCGCGGGCCGAGCCGCCCCAGATGCGCTTGTACGAGTTGACCCACTGGTTCGTCACGGCGGAGATCTCCGCGGCGTGCTTGAGCAGGCCCGCGATGAAGGAGCGGCCGACCTTGGACAGCTGGTACTCGGCGCCCGACTCGTAGAACGCGTTGCGGTCGCCCTCGAAGAGGGAGAGGTGGGTGTGCATACCGGAGCCGGGGTACTCCGAGAACGGCTTCGGCATGAACGTCGCCTGCACGCCCTGCTCCAGCGCGACCTGCTTCATGACGAGACGGAAAGTCATGATGTTGTCGGCGGTGGAGAGCGCGTCCGCGTACCGCAGGTCGATCTCCTGCTGGCCGGGAGCGCCCTCGTGGTGGCTGAACTCGACAGAGATGCCCATGGATTCGAGCATGGTGATCGCCTGGCGGCGGAAGTCCATGCCGACGTTCTGCGGAGTGTGGTCGAAGTAGCCGGAGCTGTCTGCGGGGGTGGGCCGGCTGCCGTCGACCGGCTTGTTCTTGAGCAGGAAGAACTCGATCTCCGGGTGGGTGTAGAAGGTGAAGCCCAGGTCGGAGGTCTTGGCAAGGATGCGCTTGAGGACATAGCGCGGGTCGGCGAAGGACGGCGAGCCGTCGGGCATCAGGATGTCGCAGAACATCCTTGCGGTGCCGGGGGCCTCCGCACGCCAGGGCAGGATCTGGAAGGTGCCGGGGTCCGGCTTGGCGATCATGTCGGACTCGTAGACCCGGGCGAAGCCCTCGATGGCCGATCCGTCGAAGCCGATGCCCTCGTCGAACGCCTGCTCCAGCTCGGCGGGCGCCACGGCAACGGACTTGAGGTAGCCGAGCACATCGGTGAACCACAGGCGCACGAAGCGGATGTCGCGCTCCTCGAGTGTCCTGAGGACGAATTCCTGCTGCTTGTCCATAGCCACATCCTTGCAGTTCAGACGGTCTGTGCACCACCGCCCGGGGTAGGGGAGAGACTCCAGTATCACGACCCGGGATTTCACCCAGATTACGCACTCGACGTGAGATGGAGCACGTGGCCACCCACTACGATCTGCGCCCATGGTGCCCAGGGGGTGGAGCGGCTTCGCGACTGCCCCGTGTGTACCGGTTTCCTGACCACTTCCTGCCCCTCCCCGCCCCTTCGCAGAAGGACCTGACGACATGAGCCTCGACCGCAGGACCCGTATAGAGCAGATGCGCAATGCCGACCGTGCGCGTGACCGCCGCAACCGTGTCCTGGCCATAGGCCTGAGCGCCGTCGTCGTCGCAGGTCTGGTCGGCTTCGGTACGTACATGCTGCTCGACAAGTCCGAGGCCTCGGAGAAGAAGCAGGCCGTCGCGGCGCAGGACGCGAAGGCGGCCGCGGCGGAGAAGGAGAAGCTGGCCGCCGAGCCGATCAAGGGACTGAAGACGTGGGACGCGAAGAAGCTGACCCGCAACCACGTCACCAAGACCGTGTCGTACCCGATGAAGCCCCCGGTCGGCGGTGACCACAGCCCCGCCTGGATGAACTGCGACGGCGAGGTATACAAAAAGGCGATCCCCGACATGAACGCCGTGCACTCGCTGGAGCACGGATCGGTGTGGGTGACGTACACGGACAAGGCGTCGGACGCCGACCTCGCGAAGCTCGCGGAGCGGGTCGGGAAGACGCCGTATGCGCTGATGAGTCCGTATCAGGACCAGACCGGCACGATCACGCTGAGCGCCTGGGGCAACCAGGTCACCGTGGACAGCGCCGATGACCGGCGGGTGGACCAGTTCTTCGCCAAGTTCGTGCAGGGGCAGCAGACACCTGAGCCGGGTGCCGCGTGCACGGGCGGGCTGGGGGCCCAGTGACCGCTGCGCGACGCACCCGTCGCACCCAGTGGGCGGCGGGCTCCGCCGTCGCGCTCGCGCTGCTCTTCGCGGGCGCGGCGTCGGTCGCCGCGGCACGGGGCGACGCGGCGGACGGGAAACAGCCGCAAGCCGCTTCGGCGGCGGTCCGGGTGCCCGCCGCCGATTCGGCCGACGCCGGGTTCGCGCGCGACATGGCGGTCCACCATCAGCAGGCCGTGGAGATGTCCTTCCTCGTGCGTGACCGTACGCAGGACGAAGAGGTACGCCGCTTCGCGTACGACATCGCGAACACGCAGGCCAACCAGCGGGGCATGCTGCTCGGCTGGCTGGATCTGTGGGAGCTGCCGAAGGTGGCTGCCGCCGGGCAGGAGCCGATGGCATGGATGGCGACCCACGGTGATCACGATGAGCACAGCGGGGGCGACGGCCATGACATGGCCGGTATGGATGACATGGCCGGCATGGGTGACATGGCGGCGGGGCCGGGCAGTGGGTTCACGGCGCACGACGGGGCTCTGATGCCCGGCATGGCCACCCGGACCGAGCTCGACCGGCTGAGGAAGGCCCACGGCAAGCAGGCCGAGATCCTCTACCTCCAGCTGATGACCGACCACCACAAGGGCGGCGTCGTCATGGCGCGCGGCTGCGCAGAGCTCTGCACGGTGAAAGCGGAGAGACGGCTCGCCCGGGGCATGGTCGAGGCCCAGCAGTCCGAGCTGGACGCGATGGCGCAGATGCTGGCGGCACGCGGGGCCGAGCCCAGGTAGTCACCGGTCCCCCGGCGCCCGTGCCGCCGGGGGATGCACCCGAATGGGTGACAGCGGTCGCGTACCCCGAACGGCCGCAGGACGATGGATTCTCTCGGGGTCGCAACGGCATGCCCACCGGCACCAGGAGGAATCCCCATGACTACCGCCAAGGACATCATGCACACCGGGGCCCAGTGGATCCCGGCGCACGAGACGCTCGACCGGGCCGCCCAGCTGATGCGCGAACACAACGTCGGCGCTCTGCCCATCTCGGCCAGCGGCGAGCAGGACCGAATGATCGGCATCCTCACGGACCGCGACATCGTGCTCGGCTGCGTGGCGTTGGGCCACGATCCGTCGAGGGTGACGGCGGGTGACCTCGCCCAGGGCACGCCCCGCTGGATCGACGCCGGCGCCGGCGTGGACCAGGTCCTGGAGGAAATGCAGAGCCATCGAATCCGCCGGCTTCCGGTGGTCGAGAACAAGAAGCTGATCGGCATGATCAGCGAGGCGGATCTGGCACAGCACCTCTCCGAGGACCAGATCGCGCTCTGGGTCGAGAGGGTCTACGCCCCCAGCTGACCGACCGGCGGCCCGGCACCCGGGACGACAGGGGTGCCGGGCCGCCGTGCGGGCCATACCCGGCGGGGTTAGTGTGCTCGACATGGGCCCGAAGAGGAGTGCGACGTACGGACAGTTGTTGCTGTTCGCTGCGCTGCTTTTCGGGATTTTCACCATGCATACCGTCGGACATCCGACGGACCACCACGGCCAGGACGCCGTGGTGACGATGGACAGCGGGGCTCACGGGGCAGGCGCTGTGGCTGAACCCTCGCCCGGGCACGCCTCCGTCCTGCCCGCGACGACGGGCGACGGCATGGACCCCGTGGTGGTCTGTCTCGCGGTGCTGGGCGCCTGGGGTGTCACCCTGCTCGCCGTCTGGCTGATGGCGCTGCGGCCCGCGGATCATCTCCTCCGGGCCGCCGCGGCGCCGATACTGCGGTCTCCGTGGTCCCTCTCCCCACGCGGAATGACTGTGCCCGGCAGGTCGTCGGTGCTGCGGATATAAGGAGCGGCGCGCTCCGCATCCCTCCCCAGCACCCCGACGACCCCATGAGGTGTACCCAGTCATGCACACTCAGCACACTCGTCGCGCCATGCTCGGCGCCGGAATCGCCCTGGCCGGAACGGGAGTTCTGACCGCCTGTACCCGCGGCGGGGACGTGGAGAAGCCCGCCGCGAACCCCGGCGGCATGAACCACGAAGACATGACCCAGAAGCCGTCGCCCCCGGCCAGGGGCCACGGAGAGTACGTTGCGCCCAACGGCGAGGAGGTCGCGGCGGTCGAGGCCAAGCGGGGCTCCGGTCCCGTGCGGGAGGTCCACCTCACCGCCACCCCGGCCCGCCTCGATCTGGGTGGCGGTCTCACCGTCCCCTCCTGGGCGTATGCGGACCGGCTGCCCGGCAAGGAAGTCCGGATCACCGCGGGCGACACCCTGGCCGTCACTCTGGCCAACCATCTGCCGAAGCCGACCACCCTGCACTGGCACGGTCTCCATGTGCGCAACGACATGGACGGCGTTCCCGGCCTGACCCAGCCGGGCATCAAGCCGGGCGCGGAGTTCGCGTACCGCTTCGCGGTGCGGCAGTCGGGGACGTACTGGTTCCATCCGCACGTGGGCGTCCAGCAGGACCGAGGTCTCTACGCGCCACTGATCATCGAGGACCCGAAGGAGCCCCTGTCGTACGACAAGGAGTGGGTCGTCATGCTCGACGACTGGGTCGACGGGGTGGAGGGTTCCACCCCGGACGGGGTGCTCGACGAGCTCAGCCACGGCATGGGCAGCATGGAGGGGATGGATCACGGGTCTTCCGGGTCCGACGGCAAGCCCGGGTCCGGGCCCTCGCGGGTGCTGATGGACGCCAGGAGCGAACTGCTCCGCGGTGCCGCGACCGATGTCGCCTACCCGCACTACCTGATCAACGGCCGCATCCCGAAGGCCCCGACCACCTTCACCGCGAAGCCCGGCGACCGGATCCGGGTGCGCATCATCAACGCCGGCGGCGACACCCCTTTCCGCGTCGCGCTCGGCGGCCACCGGATGACCATCACGCACGCGGACGGCTTCCCGGTCCGGCACACCACGACGGACGCGCTGCTGCTGGGCATGGGCGAGCGGTACGACGTGCTGGTCACCGCCAAGGACGGGGTGTTCCCGCTGACCGCACTCGCCGAGGGGCGGAACATGACGGCGCTGGCCCTGCTCCGTACCGGTGGTGGTACGGCGCCGAAGGCCTCCGTATGGCCGAAGGAGCTGGACGGGCAGCTGGTGTCGGCCCACGAGCTGAAGGCGGACAAGTCCGTGGCGCTGGCCGCCCGGCAGCCCGACCGGACGATCCGGATCAAGCTGACCGGCAGCATGAGGTCGTTCGACTGGGGCTTCGACCACCAGAAGTACGACCCCGACTGGCGCCATCCGGTCAAGGCGGGCGAGCGGGTCCGGCTGGAGTTCTACAACATCACGGAGATGTGGCACCCGGTCCACCTGCACGGGCATACGTTCGCGCTCGCGGGATCTGCGGGACCGCGTTCGGTGCTGGACAGGGCCCCCGGGGCGCGCAAGGACACGGCGGTCGTCCTGCCCAACAGTTCGGTGGCCGTGGAGTTCGACGCGGACAATCCGGGGCTGTGGATGCTCCACTGCCACAACGTCTACCACTCGAACGCGAGCATGATGACGGTCCTCGGCTACCGCCGCTGACCCGGCCCTGGCGGGCCACGGCTGCGGAGGGGCCCGCCAGGACATCGCGTCAGAAAGACGATTACACTGAGCCGCGTGCCTCAACTACGCCTCGCACTGAATCAGATCGACTCGACCGTCGGTGACCTCGCCGGCAACGCCGAGGCGATCATCCACTGGACCCGGCACTCCGCCGAACAGGGCGCCCATCTGGTGGCGTTCCCCGAGATGGTGCTGACCGGTTACCCCGTCGAGGACCTGGCCCTGCGGCCGTCCTTCGTCGAGGCGTCGCGGGACGCGCTGCGTGCGCTCGCCGCCCGTCTCGACGCGGAGGGCTTCGGGGAGCTGCCGGTCGTCGTCGGCTATCTCGACCGTTCCGAGAAGGCCCAGCCGCGCTACGGTCAGCCCGCCGGGGCGCCGCAGAACGCCGCCGCGGTGCTGCACCGCGGGCAGGTCGCGCTGACCTTCGCCAAGCACCACCTGCCCAACTACGGCGTCTTCGACGAGTTCCGGTACTTCGTGCCGGGCGACTCCATGCCCGTCGTGCGGGTCCACGGTGTCGATGTGGCGCTCGCGATCTGCGAGGACCTCTGGCAGGACGGCGGCCGCGTGCCGGCCGCCCGGGCCGCCGGGGCCGGGCTGCTGCTGTCGATCAATGCCTCGCCGTACGAGCGGGACAAGGACGACACCCGGCTGGCGCTGGTCCGCAAGCGGGCCCAGGAGGCCGGCTGCACCACCGCCTATCTGGCGATGATCGGCGGCCAGGACGAACTGGTCTTCGACGGTGACTCGATCGTCGTCGACAAGGACGGCGAGGTGATCGCCCGGGCCCCACAGTTCGCCGAGGGCAGCGTCGTGCTCGACCTGGACCTGCCGGCCGCCGCACCCGAGGCGGCGTCCGGGGTGGTCAACGACGGTCTGCGGATCGACCATGTGGTCCTCTCCGACAAGCCCGTCCCGGCCTACGAGGCGGAGCTGACCGGTGGCTATGCGGAGCGGCTCGACGACGACGAGGAGCTGTACTCGGCACTTGTCGTGGGGTTGCGCGCGTACGCCGCGAAGAACGGTTTCAGCAGTGTGCTGATCGGGCTCTCCGGCGGGATCGACTCGGCGCTGGTCGCGGCCATCGCGTGCGATGCGCTGGGGGCGCAGAACGTGTACGGGATCTCCATGCCGTCGAAGTACTCCTCGGACCACTCCAAGGGCGACGCGGCGGAACTGGCGCGGCGCACCGGGCTGAACTTCCGCACCGTACCGATCGAGCCGATGTTCGACGCGTACATGGAGTCGCTGGGGCTCACCGGTCTCGCCGAGGAGAATCTGCAGTCACGACTGCGCGGCACGATGCTGATGGCCGTCTCCAACCAGGAGGGCCAGATCGTCCTGGCGCCGGGCAACAAGTCGGAGCTGGCGGTCGGCTACTCGACGCTGTACGGGGACTCCGTCGGCGCCTACGGGCCGATCAAGGACGTCTACAAGACGTCGATCTTCCGGCTGGCGAAGTGGCGCAACCGGGCCGCGGAGGAACGCGGCCAGACGCCGCCGATCCCGGAGGCCTCCATCACCAAGCCGCCCAGCGCCGAGCTTCGGCCGGACCAGGTCGACACGGACTCGCTGCCCGACTACGACGTACTGGACCGGATCCTGGAGATGTACGTCGACCGGGACCTGGGGCTGGACACTATCGTGGCAGCCGGGTTCGACGAGGCGCTGGTGACGAAGACGCTGCGGATGGTGGACACGGCGGAGTACAAGCGGCGGCAGTACCCGCCGGGTACGAAGATCTCGGCCAAGGGGTTCGGCAAGGACCGGCGGCTGCCGATCACGAATCGGTGGCGCGAGTCGGGGTGAGCGGGGCGGGGCGGGCCGGTTTCGATGAGAGCCGGCCCGCCCCGGCAGCCGTTCCGTCCTCACTCGCCGGACGGGCTCGATGCGGGCCGAGCGCCGCCCTCAAGCCACGTCCGCGTGGCTCCCGTCCCGCGCGTCCCGCGCACTCGCGCCCGCCACCACCCGGGACTCGCCCGGCCCGCCACGGTCCAGCACCCCCGCCGTGACCGCCACCGCCAGACCCGCCACCGTCAGGGCCGCGCCCACCAGCGCCGGGGACGTCCAGCCCCAGCCCGCCGCGATCGCCGCGCCGCCCAGCCAGGCGCCGCCCGCGTTGGCGAGGTTGAACGCCGAGTGGTTCGAGGCGGAGGCCAGTGTCGGGGCGTCCTTCGCCTTGTTCATGACGAGCATCTGCAGCGGCGTCGTGGTCATGAATCCGACCCCGCCGAGCAGGACGACCATCACCAGCGCCGCCCACTTCACCTGCACGGCGAACGGGAAGACCGCCAGGACCACCGCGAGTGCGGCCAGGGAACCGTACAGCGTGGGCCGCAGCGCGCGGTCCGTCAGGGGTCCGGCGGCGAGTGCGCCGAGTGTCATGCCGATACCGAACAGCGCCAGCACCAGCGTCACCGAGGACTCGCCGAAGCCCATGGCCTCGGTCGTCATGGCCGACAGGTACGAGTAGACGGCGAAGACTCCGGCGAAGCCGAGGACGGCGGTGAGCAGGCCGAGCAGCACCTGCCGGTTGCCGAGGGCGCGCAGTTCGTGGCCGAGGCCCTGCTGAGCGTCGACCGGCAGGTGCGGAACGAGCCGGGCGAGCGCGGCCATCGAGCAGAGCCCGATCACCCCGACGACCAGGAAGGTCGCGCGCCAGCCCAGGTGCTGGCCGAGCAGTGTGGCCGCCGGTACGCCGACGATGTTGGCGACGGTGAGGCCGAGGAACATGGTCGCGACGGCCCTCGCCTGCCGCCCCTCGCTGACCAGCCGCGCGGCGACGACCGCGCCGACGCCGAAGAATGCGCCGTGCGGCAGCCCGGCGAGGAACCGGCCGGCGACCAGCCAGCCGAAGCCCGGGGCGAGCGCGGACGCGAGGTTGCCGAGGGTGAACAGGGCCATCAGCAGCAGGAGCATCCGCTTGCGCGGAACCCGGGAGCCGACGGCGGTGAGCAGGGGGGCGCCGAGGACGACGCCGAGCGCGTAGGCCGACACGAGGTAGCCCGCGGTGGGCACGGACGTGCCCAGATCGTCCGCGACATTGGGCAGCAGGCCCATCATCACGAACTCCGTGGTGCCGATGCCAAAGGCGCTTATGGCCAGCGCTAGAAGAGCCAGTGGCATGAGGAGAGACCTTTCCGCAGGGGATCCCGGCCCACCGGTTTCCTCGCCGGCCGGTCCTTGTTCCCGATTGGAACAAATACTCTCAGACGGTTGATGCCACGAGGTGAACGGACCGTTGCGTCAGAGTTCGACGCGGGCAGCGATCGGCAGATGGTCACTGTCCGTCGCCGGAAGCGTCCATGAAGACATCGGCTCGACGCCCCTGACCATGATCTGGTCGATCCGGGCCATCGGGAACGACGCCGGCCAGCTGAAGCCGAAGCCGTCGCCGGCCGCGCCCTGGGTGGACCGCATCTGGGCGGTGACCGCGTTCAGCGAGCGGTCGTTCATCGTGCCGTTGAGGTCGCCGAGCAGGATCACCCTGCCGAGCGGTTCGTCGGCGATGGCCTCACCGAGCGCGTCCGCGCTCTGGTCGCGCTGGCTGGCGGTGAATCCGGCGTTCAGCTTGACCCGTACGGACGGCATATGGGCCACATAGACAGCGACGTCGCCGTCGGGTGTCTTCACCGTGGAGCGCATCGCCCGGGTCCAGCCCATCCGGATGTCGACGGGCCGGGTGCTGCTCATCGGGTACTTGCTCCACAGGCCGACGGTCCCCTCGACCGAGTGGTACGGATAGCCGGCCGCGAGCGCCGACTCGTACGCCGGAACCTGGCCGGCCGGCAGCTCCTGCAGGGCGATGATGTCCGCGCCGGAGTCCGCGACCTGCCGGGCGGTGCCCGCGGGGTCGGGATTGTCCGCATTGACGTTGTGGGTGGCGACGGTGAGGTCGCCGCCGCTGCCCGACTTGCCGGTGAGCAGCCCGCCGAAGAGATTGAGCCAGACCACGACCGGCAGCAGCAGGGCGATCAGCGCGGTCGCCGACCGGCGCACCAGGCCCAGGACCAGCAGCAGCGGGATGAACAGGCCGCACCACGGCAGGAACGTCTCGGAGAGGCTGCCCAGGTTGCCGATGATGTTCGGGATCTCCGCGTGGAAGATCATCACGAGGGTCAGCAGGACCGCGCATAGGGCGAGGACGATGCCGCGCCGCCACAAGCCTTTGCCGTCGGTCCATCTGTCGCGCAGGCCCTGGAACCGGGATCCGGTGCGCTGCGGTTCCGCGCTGCCGTTCTCGGTGTCCGCCCTGTACGCCTGCACCATCACGCTGTCCTCACTGCCTTGCCGTGCACATCGCCGCGCCCCTGACCCTAGGGGATGGGCGATGTCTTTCCTGCCGTCGACGACGGCTGTACTGCCACGAGGACGAAGGACGTGGTCCGGCCGGTTCCGGCCGGAGGGGCTCTGCGGGGCCTTGTGACAGAACGCTCACACTCGGGCGGATCCAGGCGCCTCAGCCGTGGCCTGGGCTTTTGCCGGAGGCGGCGGGGGCCGGTGCGGGTTCGGGGACGGCGGCGGAACCTGGCGCCAGGCCCTCCACCAGGGCCCGGATGATGCGATCGGCGAGATCCTCGGGCAGCGGCGCATCGGGCCGGTGGATGGTCCGTACGAGCATGGGGCCGACGAACAGATCGTCCATCAGGTCCACATCCAGGTCCGCCCGGAGCTCCCCCGCGTCGACCGCCCGCTGCACGGCGGCCCGCATCGCGATGCGGCGGGGTTCGATCACCGTGGAGTGGTACTCGGTCCACAGCTTGGGGTGGCTCTTCATCTGTACGAAGACGTTGTGGAGGAAGACCGAGGAGCGCTGGGCGAGTCCGCGCCTGCGCAGCGACTCCAGCATCAATCGCAGATCGGTGAGCCCGGCGGTGCCGGACACGGTCGGTTCCGGGGGTTGTGAGCTGCTGCCGGTTTACTGAGTCGAAGTGAGTGGTGGTGTGTGGGAGTGAGTTCTGTGGTGGGTTGATGGAGGTGGGAACGGGGGTTCTGGGGCCGAATGGGTGACCTTGGTGGCTGTTGCTCGTTGGGCTGGGTGGCGGGTGTCCGGCCTGGGTGGGGGTGATGTGGTGGGTGGTGTGGGGGAGCTGGCCGTGTCCTTTGTGGTGCCTGGGCCTTGCGGGGTGGCGGTCCGGGACCGTCTCAAGCACCTCACGTCCCAGGACGAGAGAGTGCTGTGTACGGTCGGTGATCGAAAGCGGGAACCCAGTGCATCCAAAACCGTTCGGGATGCGCCCAGTACGCAGCAGTGGGTCCAAGACTCACTTACGCACACTGGTTTAGGAAGAGGGTGTTCACTTCCTTGTGTAAGAGATGATCTTGTTGGGTGCTGGTCGGGCCCCGGCTGACACCAGGAATGTGACGCACAGTGAGTGACTTGA
>NZ_JBEXID010000022.1:0-109256 GCF_040608395.1 Streptomyces sp. NPDC005181 | reverse complement strand
CGTCGTCATGTCACTTCTCCCTTGTCTCTGAGGGTCGACCGGACAACCGGCCTGACATGAACGTACTTATGGCGCCTTTATCTGTCATATCGGATCTACCGAAAGCGTGACGCCAGAGGGCCGACCGGGCGCATCTGCGGCTCCTGATACACCGTCAACACGCAGGAAAATAGGCCTATATGACATTCGACTAGGCCTTCTGGGTGACTCCATGACACCCACTCACCCCGACGGCAGCACCCCGACGGCCCCAGCACACCAAGAACCGCGCCCCCAGCACCCTGAACTACCATCACCCCCCATCACCCCTGGCTGCCGGCCCGGCCCGACGGCGCAGCCCAGACCGAGTCACCAGCAAGCATCTGCCGGATCCATCGCGCATAAGGGGCAGCGACACCCCGAAAACGCGTGTCCCTTACATTCCATCTGCACCGATGTGCTAGAAAACTCCAGTAATCCGGCGCCCCACGCCGGATCTCCGGGACGGCCCTGACGCCACACCGATGACGTCAGGGCCGTCACCACCAGGCGACGCCCGCCGATACGGCGGCATGACTCAGCCCGGCGGCCGGCCGTTCGGTCGCTTATCTCGGCACAGTCTTCGCCGCTGCTCCGCTCATCCGGCTCCGATGTTGACCGAAGCGACGGAATCCAGCGGCATCGCAGCTGTGGCCGGAATGCAGCCGGGGAACGGCGTTGCCTCAGCCTCTGACGATCACTAAAGTCGGTCGGGTGACTGCCGGGTCGGCCATGGGCCATACACGAGTGAGGTTCCCGGCCTCGGCGTGAGCGCGGGGCGGGCAAGAGCCCCGCCGCCTTTTCCGAGTCTTCCTGCAGGGCGCCGCATGCGGCGCCCATCCCAGCGGATCTCAAGACCCGGAGACACACACCACACATGCCGAAAGAATCACAGTACCTGTATGAATCCCAGCTGCCGGCGACCGCCGTCCAGCTCGACCACACCGCCGTCTACGCCAGGGACCGACAGCTGTCGGCCGAGTTCGTCGCCGCAATACTGGGGCTGAAGGTCGGCGCTCCGTTCGGGCCGTTCCTCCCCGTCGACCTCGGCAACGGGGTGACGCTCGACTTCTACGAAAAGCGCGACGAGTCGATCCAGTCGCAACATTACGCATTCCTTGTGCCTGACGAGCAGTTCGACAACATGATCGCCCGTCTGGACGCGGTAGGGGTCACCTACTACGCCGACCCGGGCCACACCGAACCCGGTCAGATCAACCGCCTCTTCGGTGGCCGCGGCGCGTACTTCGACGACCCGGACGGCCACAACATGGAGATCATGACCCGGCCCTACCTACGTCCCTAGCCGACATCCGATCGGCCAGGTGGCAGGTGCAGCCCAGGCCTTGGCCAGGCGGCGTCAGGGCTGACCTGCTGGAGCCGTACAGGCTCATCCCGGCCGCACCGAGCTCGGCGGCCAGGAAGCACGGGGCCTTGAGGTGAAGGCTTCTAAGCAGCGCCGGTGGGCTGCTGCACCCAGACGGTCTTCCCCTGCGCGTCGTAATGGGTGCCCCAGTTGTCAGCGACAGTGGCGATGATGAACAGCCCTCGTCCCGTCTCGTCGATGGTTCGGGCGTGCTTGAGGTGCGGTGCGCTGCTCACAGCGTCGCTGACCTCGCAGGTGAGCATCCCGTCCAGAATCAGGCGCAGTCGAAGTGGTGGGGCGCCGTAGCGGACCGCATTGCCGACGAGCTCGCTGACGATGAGCTCCGTGGTGAACGCGCTGTCTTCGTCGATCTTCCAGGCCGCGAGCTGTCGGCGGGCCGCGGCGCGCGCATGGGGTGCGGCTTCAGGGCCGGCCGGCAAGGGCAGGGTGAGGACCTGCTCCGCGGGAAGGGCTTGGGCGCGTGCCAGCAGTACCAGCTTTTCCGTCTCGTATCGGCCTCTCATCGCGTAGGCCAGCGCGTCGCAGAGCTCGTCCAACGGCTGAGCAGCTCCTTGGTCCAGCAAGGAACGCAGTTGCGTGGACGCCGCGAGGACGTCTTCGTTGCCGATCGCCAGGGTGCTCCCTGCGGGGAGGGCGACCGTGGTGGCTGGGAACGGGGACTGGTCGGTGCCGGCGAGGACGGGGCCCGCAGGGACGGACAGGGTGGTCGAGCTGCCGTCGGGGAAGACCACGTAGGGCTCCGGCAGGCCCGCGCGCACAATAGTGCACTGGTGTTCGACCGAGTCGTAGACCGCGATCAGGCAGCCGGCGGTGAGCGGCTCGCGATGCAAGGGGTCGCCGACCGGGAGCGCCGCGCGTTCGGCGGCCAGGCGGGCGGCAGTGTCACTCAGCCGCGCCATCAGTTCGTCCGGTTCAAGGTCCAAAGCGGCCAGGGACTGGATGACCATCCGCAACTGCCCCATCGTGATGGCGGTGGCCATACCGAGCCCGGCGACGTCACCGACGACCAATGCTGTCCGCGCCCCCGCCAGCTCGATCACATCGAACCACGCGCCCCCACCTCCTCGTCCGGGAAGGTGCAGGTGGGAGACCTCCACCGTGGACGGCGTCGCCGGTCGCTGCGGCAGCAGTTTGCGCTTCACGGTCGCTGCGATAGTTCGCTCTCGGGTGTAGCGGCGGGCGTTCTCGATGCACAGCGCAGCGTGGGCGCACACGTCGGACGTCAGCGCGATGTCCTCTTCCTCGAACGGGTCCTCTGCCCCGTGCCGATAAAAGCTCACCACGCCCAAGGCTTGGCCCCGCAAGGCCAGCGGAGCGACGATCAAGGAGTGGGCGCCGGAGCGTTTGATGGCCTCCGCCCGAGCAGGATCAGCCGCGAGCCACAAGCTGTCTTCCTCCACCGGGACGACCCGCGGGCGCAGGTCAGTCAGTACGCGCGAGAAGGGGGTGCCGTACGGCAGGTTCCGCACCTCACCCACCGGGTAGGCCGACATCAGCCCCCGAAAAGCAGCCCGCCGCAGGGGCACTCCCGGGTCGACCGGGGCCAGCGGCGGCTCCTCACCGCGGACCACGTCCTCGATGACCTCGACCACCGCGATCCCCGAGAACGCCGGCACCACCGCTTTCGTCAATTCCTGGCAGACGGCCATGACCTCCAACCGCTCCCCCACCCGTCGACGCACCTCCTCCAGGATCTTCAGACGCTGTAGGGCGCGCTCACGCTCGGTGACATCCAGGACGGAGGCGACCAGGCCCAGGACCTCACCGCTTTCGCTCTCCAGGCGCACGTAAGAGACGGAATGGATTCTCGGATCGCTGCCGGCGGGCCCCCGTGTGGACCGCACCATGCGGTCGAGCACCGGCTCCCCGCTTTCCATGACACTGCGTGCCACTGCTTCTTCTTCCTCAGGGGCAGCGAGCCGGTAGGCCTCGGTGAACACTTGTCCCAGCAGAGAGCCGGCCGAGGTGGGGCGCGTCCCGCGCATCGCCGCGTTCACGCGGATGATGCGCAGTCGGTCGTCCAGGACATGCAGGTTCATCGGCAAGTGAGTGAACACGGCCCGCAGGATCGCCAGATCCCGATGTGAACCGGCGTCCGCGCCGGCTCGCACCTCCCACGTCACCGACGAGTCAGTCAGTACCGGCCTCACCGCTAGCGAGCCCGGACCGTTGGAGAGGGCCCGGCACCAGTCCTCGGCGGCACCGTTCTCGTGCACGAGGGCACTGATGGACCTGCCGACGGCCTCCTGTGCAAGCCATCCGAACATCTCATGGGCCGAAGGAGACCATTCGATCACCCGCCCGTCGTCATCGATTCGCATGAGCACGTCTCCGCTGGACATGGCCACACCTCCGCTCCAGCCCGTACCCACGAGCCGCACAGCCGTTCGGCCGCTCGGCCGCTCGGCCGCTCGGCCGCAAGCAGATAGCCATGGGCGCAACGGCGACCACTTCCATAGTGGGGGCCGCACGTGGGCCACTGACAACAGCAGAGCACGCGGAACGGGCACGGTCGCCAAGAGCTGTCCGCCGTGAACGGCCAGGCTGTCAATACGCTGGGACACGAAGACCTCACGCGGTGCAGACCTGCACGGTGACTTGTCACCGTGTGAAGTTCCCCCGAGATACAGGGACCAGTAACAGCAGGTCAGATGGGTCTCCTGAGAGGAGGTGCCGGGCGTGTCGGCGGCGGTCCGTCAGGCAATGGCGATCAGGATGGTCGGACGGGCCTGGCGGATGACCTCTGACTGCGGAACACCACCGAGTTGCTCATCTCGCTGCCACCCGGCGACCTCGGCCGCGGGACGGGCGTAGACCTGGAAATCCCGCAGAGTGCCTTGGCTGGATGGCGGTGCCGACACTGGGGGTGTGGACGATCGGCAGCATTTCAGCAGGTGATCGCCGATGAGCCGGTAGAACAGCACCTCGTAACGGCCGTGAAGGGCCGTCAGGCGGACATTCTTCGCCAGGTCGCTGGTCTGGGCTCCGTACTGTTCACAGGCTCGACGGGCCTGCTGGTCCTGCGTGTGCTCGTGGGGCGGCACCAACCCGACCAGACCCGGCGCGAGTCGCGACAGCGGGTGCGCCGGACCGGGTTCCCACCGATGGTGGTCAGGTTGCGCAGCTGCGCGGAGGCGGCCTTGAGGATGGCTCGGGAAAGAACGGGATGCGGCGAGACGACGCATGGGTCCTGTGCCACGTCGTTCAAGCGGGCCAGTGCACCGATCCGCAAGCCGTCGGTGACGGTGGTGATGTCACAACTGGTTGCTCTGGCCTTGGGGCTGCTCGCGGGGTGTTCGAGCGCGGTCCGCAGTGGCGCTGGGCGTCGACCGTGCCGGCCGTCCAGGGCCGGCTGAGTGGCTGTGCTGGTCCGGTGGGGTGGGGTGTGTCAGTAGGCCGAGTTGACGTTGTCGATGGAGCCGTAGCGGTGGGCGGCGTAGTTGCAGGCGGCGGTGATGTTGGCGACGGGGTCGTAGATGTTCTGGGAGGTGCCGCTGACGTGGTAGGTCTTGAAGGTGGGGTCGATGACCTGGAGCAGGCCCTTGGACGGGATGCCCTTGGTGGCGTTGGAGTCCCAGTTGTTGATGGCGTTGGGGTTGCCGCTCGACTCGCGCATCAGGTTGCGGTAGATGCCGTCGTAGGTGCCCGGGATGCCCTTGGCTTGCATGATTTCCAGTGACTGGTTGATCCAGGCGTGGACGCTGCCGCTGGTCTGGGCGGGGGTGGCGGCGGAGGCGGCCGGGGCGCCGGCGAGGGTGCCGGCGACGACTGCGGCGCCTGCGGCGGCCATGCCCAGCGAGATCTTCTTGGTCTGGGTCATGCGGGCGAACTTCTTGGGCATCGTGGTGAGTTGCATTCGGTAATTACCTTTTCGTCGGCGGGTGATGCCAAGAATTGTTAAGTGAGGGGGAAACCCAGGTCAATGCCCCTCTTTTACTAGCGGTATTCGTACCGGCTGCGGGAAATGGTCGGGGGAGTACCTCGGGGCCTGGGATCGGGGTGCTGCGGTGTCTACTGTCTGGTTTCGGAGTGAGGGGCGTCACGTGGCTCACCCCACACGGCAGATGCCGCAAATCGTCATAAGAGTGGCGCAGATCATGTGGCCTGCGTCATATCGGCGGCACCCTATTCGCTCACCGTAATGCCGCATAAGCGTGCTGTATTGGTTATCGGCAGGGGTGGATTATGCGCGCGAACCGGCAGTGAATCCCGGCCCGTGGATGCGTGTGACCGATCCGGTGGCGGCACACCACGCCGACGGTGCGGCAAGCACTTATTCGGCGGCGCGGGGTCGTGCGAATGAGGAGGCCGCGGCCGAGGACGGCGGCATGCCTGGCCGGTCCGCCGGTGGCGGCGCTCGGCCGGCAGCCGGTACGGGGCGGGCTGGATCGGATGCGCCGCCGGGTCAGCCAGTGGCGGGTGGGGCGCCGAGGAAGCCGGACAGGGCGTCCAGCAACCGGTCGACGTCTTCGTCGCTGCTGTAGGGGGCCAGGCCGATCCGCAGCCCGCCCTCGTCGCCCAGTCCGAGCCGGCGGGATGCCTCCAGCGCGTAGAAGGACCCGGCCGGAGCATCGACGCCGCGCTCCGCCAGATACCGCGAGGCGGCGGCGGCGCTGTGGTCCGCCAGGGTGAGCAGCAGGGTCGGGGTGCGCCGGGGGGCCCGGGAGTGCACGGTGACGCCGCCGAGGTCGGCCAGTCCCTGTTCGATGCGGGCCCGCAGGGCGTCCTCGTGGGCCTCGATCGCCGTGAAAGCGGCGATGAGCCGTTCCCGGCGGGTGCCGTCGCCCCCCGGGGCCAGACCGGCGAGGAAGTCCACCGCCGCGCGGGCCCCGGCCAGCAACTCGTATGGGAGGGTGCCCAGTTCAAACCGCTCGGGCACCGCGTCGGTGGAGGGCAGCAGTTTGTCCGGCTGGAGCGTCTCCAGCAGTTCGGGGCTGCCTGCCAGCACGCCCAGGTGCGGGCCGAGGAATTTGTACGGCGAACAGACCAGGAAGTCCGCGCCGAGGCCGGGCAGGTCGACAGCGGTGTGCGAGGCGTAATGCACAGCGTCCACATGCAGCAGGGAACCGGCCCGGTGTACCAGGTCGGCGACGGCGGGAATGTCGGGGCGGGTGCCGATGAGGTTCGACGCAGCGGTGACAGCCACGAGACGGGTCTGTCCGGAGAGCACTCCGGCGATGTGATCGGTCGTCAACTCACCAGTGGCCGCGTCGAAATCTGCCCATCGGACGGTGGCGCCGACGGCCTCGGCCGCCTGGATCCAGGGGCGGATGTTGGCATCGTGATCGAGCCGGCTGACGACCACCTCGTCACCCGGGCCCCAGTTCTTGGCCAGGGTGCGGGACAGGTCGTAGACGAGCTGGGTGGAGCTGCGGCCGAACACGATGCCCCGAGGATCGGCTCCCAGCAGGTCGGCCAGCGCGCAGCGGGCACCGGTCACGACCGCCTCCGCGTTGCGCTCGCCCTCGGTGGTACGGCCCCGGTTGGCGAGGGGGTTGGCCAGCACATCCGAGATGGCGTCGATCACCGGCTGCGGTGTCTGGGTGCCGCCGGGGGCGTCGAAGCGGGCAGAGCCGGACTTCAGGGCGGGGATCTGTGCGCGGACCGCGTCGACGTCGAAGGCCATGCGTACTCCTGAGGGCGAGGGGCGTGCGGGGCGGCGGGGGCCGGGAACAGCGCCACCGATGCGGGAGCACTGCCCCGCACCCGCCTGCGGTATGCGCTGCAGCCCGCCTGCGGGCTCCAGCGCGTTCGCCGGTGGCGATTCGGAATTCCACCACATGGCCGGTGCCTCACTCGGAGCGGCACCGGCCGACGTACGACGTCCGTGCACCTACCGGGAACGTTCGGGGGGCGTAGCACCGCACGTGACTCCGAGTGACGCTGAGCGATCGAGGGCCCGGGGCCGCCGGCATGGTCTCTTCTGCCCGGTGCCACGCTGACGCCGGCCGTCATTTCCTGGCCTTTGCGGGAATGATGGAACCATGCCGAACCCGACGATCCTGACTGTCGATGACGACCCGGCGGTCTCCCGGGCGGTCGCCCGCGACATCCGGCGACAGTACGGCGACCGCTACCGCATCGTGCGCGCGCTCTCCGGCCGCGATGCGCTGGATGCACTGCGTGAGCTCAAGCTCCGCGGCAATCAGCTCGCGCTCATGCTTGCCGACTACCGCATGCCCCAGATGAACGGCATCGAGTTCCTCGAGGCGGCCATGGATCTCTTCCCGCTGGCCCGCCGCGTGCTGCTGACCGCCTACTCGGATACCGAAGCGGCCATCGACGCAATCAATGTCGTGGACCTGGACCACTATCTGCTGAAGCCCTGGAGCCCGCCGGAAGAGCACCTCTATCCGGTGATCGACACGCTGCTGGATCTGTGGCACTCCACGCCTGATCCGGGAGACATGGAGACCCGCGTGGTGGGGCACCGTTGGTCCGCGCCGTCCTTCGCGGTACGTGACTTCCTCACCCGCAATCTCGTGCCCTATCGCTGGTTGCTGGCCGACGAGCCGGAGGGGGAGCGTCTCCTGGCTGCCGCCGGGGTGTCTGCGGCCGACGTACCGCTGGTCATCACCCCGGAGGGGAAGCCTCTGGTCTCCCCCACCGAGCGGGAGCTCGCCGCGCAGGTCGGACTCAGCACCGTTCCGGCCTCGGATTTCTACGACCTGGTGGTCGTCGGTGGCGGGCCGGCCGGTCTGGGAGCTGCTGTCTACGGTGCTTCGGAGGGGCTGCGTACGGTCCTGGTGGAGCAGCAGGCGACCGGCGGGCAGGCCGGGCAGAGCAGCCGTATCGAGAACTACCTCGGCTTCCCCGATGGCGTCTCCGGTGCCCAGCTGACCGAGCGGGCCCGCCGCCAGGCGCTGAAGTTCGGGGCGGAGATCCTCAGCGCGCAACGGGCTGTCGCACTGGAGGTGGCGGGATCGGGCCGGGTGCTGCACCTGGGTCCGGAGAGTTCCATTGCCGCGCACACCGTGGTCCTGGCCACCGGGGTGTCCTACCGGCGGCTGGCCGCCACCGGGCTGGAGGAGTTCACGGGGGCGGGCGTCTTCTACGGATCCGCCGTCATCGAAGCGCCCAGCTGCTCCGGGGATGACGTGTACATCGTCGGCGGTGCCAACTCCGCAGGGCAGGCAGCGGTGTATTTCTCCCGCTACGCACGGCGCGTTCACGTCCTCATCCGGCAAGGCGATCTGAGCCGTTCGATGTCCAGCTATCTGATCGACCAGATCAACGGAATCGCCAACATCGAGATCCACCCGTGGACCGAGGTGATCGGCGTTCAGGGCGAAGGGCACCTGCAGCAGCTGTCCGTGCGTGACAACCGGTCAGGCACCGTGCGCACCATTGCCGCGTCGTGGCTGTTCATCTTCATCGGGGCCGAACCGCATACGGAGTGGCTGGCGGGAGTGGTCACCCGCGATGCGCGCGGATTCGTGGTGACCGGCCCCGACCTGGTGGCCGGAGGGGAGCGTCCGGTCGGGTGGCGGCTGCCGAGAGATCCCTACCACCTGGAGTCGAGCGTGCCCGGTGTCTTCGCTGCGGGGGATGTGCGCTCCTCCTCGGTCAAACGTGTGGCGTCGGCCGTCGGCGAGGGAGCCATGGCTGTCGCGCTGGTGCACCGCTATCTGGAGGCGCAGTGACCACGTCAGCAAAGCTGTCACCGGAGCAGTTGCGGACTCTGTTACTGTTCGAGAAGCTCAGCGACGAGCAGCTCGGCTGGCTGGCAGAACACGGCCGTACGGAGCAATGGCCTGCCGGAAGCGTGGTGTACGGGGAGGGCCAGTCGGCCACGTGCTTCTTCGTGCTGCTCAGCGGGGCGATCGCGCTCAGCCGTGTGCTGCACGGCGACGATGTGGAGGTCACTCGCACTGATCAGCGCGGTGTGTACAGCGGGGCGACTCGCGCGTACCTCGGGGACCGTGTCGAGCAGCGGTACCCCCACACCATGCGGGCTGTCACCGATGCCGAGTTCTTCGTGTTGCCGGCCAATGAGTTCGCGAGCGTGGTGGACACCTGGTTCCCGATGGCACTTCACCTGCTGGAGGGCCTGTTCTTCGGTACGCGTGCGGCCAATGCCATCGTCAACGAGCGCGAGCGGCTGCTGGCCCTGGCGTCGCTGTCGGCAGGCCTCACCCACGAGCTGAACAATCCCGCGGCAGCCGCTGTACGGGCCACCGCGGCTCTGCGGGAGCGCGTAGCCGGTATGCGCCACAAGCTCGCCGTGATCGCTGACGGCCGGCTGGACGGAACCAAGCTGCATCGTCTCGTGGAGCTGCAGGACGATGCGGTTCAACAGGCCGCTGCGGGTCCCGGTCTGACCGCGCTGGCTGCTGCGGATGCGGAGGATGCCGTCGGCGACTGGCTCGAGGAGCACGGAGTCACAGAGGCGTGGGATCTGGCACCGACTCTGGTCGCTGCGGACATCGGCGTGCCGTGGCTGACCTCGGTGGCCGACACCATCGGTGAGGACAATCTCGGCTCCACGGTGAGGTGGCTGGCGTACACCATCGATGCGGAGCTTCTGATGGGTGAGATCGATGACGCCGTGACCCGCATCTCGGGACTGGTCGGCGCCGCACAGCAGTACGCACAACTGGACCGGGCGCCGCAGCAGACCGTGGATGTGCACACGTTGCTCGATGCCACGTTGACGATGCTTCGGGCGAAGATTTCGTCCCGTGTCCTGGTGGTCAAGGAATACGACCGTGAGCTACCGCCGATTCCGGCCTTCGGGGCAGAGCTCAACCAGGTATGGACCAACCTGATCATCAACGCCGTCGACGCCATGCCTGCCGGGGGCACACTGACACTTCGAACGTGGCGGGAGGAGGCCCGACTGGTCGTGGAGGTGGCCGACACCGGCGCAGGGATTCCGCCTGACATCAGGCCCCGGATCTTCGAGCCGTTCTTCACCACCAAACCGGTCGGTGAGGGCACTGGGCTGGGGCTGGACATCTCCTACCGCATCGTGGTCAACAAACATCGCGGGGACATCCGGGTCTCCTCGCAGCCGGGCGACACTCGCTTTCAGGTGTATCTGCCGATCGACCCAGAGAACGAGGGGCCCTGACGGCGCCGCAGGTGACACCCCGCCGCTTTCAGCCAGGTATCTGCGGTGCTCCGCCCGCTGGGAGGCGGACATGACGTCCGGGGAGGTCTGATTCGCCGTCCGTGCCGCCCGCCCCGGCACCTGGTCAGCGGTGGAGGCGGATGTCGGCCAGGCTCCACCAGTTGCCGGCGGTACCGGTCGCTGTCACGCGGAGGTGGCGTGCGGTGGTGGGACGCAGGTCGACGTCGGTGATCTGGCCGGATCCGGTGCCGGTGGCCACTGCAGCTGGGCCACCGGCGCATCGGCGTCATCGGTGGCCCCCGTCGACTGGCTGGCCAGTCAGTCGCGCATCGCCGGCCACGCCGCGGCGCTCGCCGAGGCTGGCCTGCTGCCCTCTCCCGGTCTGCAGCTCAGCATCGAGCCGACGGCCGACCGGGGCTATGAGGCCGCGGGAGAACTCCTCGACCTGCCCGAGCGCCCCACTGCGCTGGTCGCGTTCAACGACAGGACGGCGGTCGGGGCTCTGGAACACCACACTGTGGACGCTCTGCACGTGGAGCTCGCCACCCATCTCGTACTGCGTGAATCCCACGGGACCCGCGCCACGCGCCTGACCTCTGACGCGGCCTGCTGCCGCATCACGCCGCCTCGATGCGACGAGCGACGAGGCCGAGCCCTGTCATCGGGCCCACCGGGTCAGATCAGCGCGGCGCGCACGTCGGCGAGCGCCTCGTCGAGGGTGGTCGCAACGTTCTCGTGGCCGCTGAAGCCGTCATCCTCGCCCGGGTCGACGGTCCAGCCCCAGCCACTTTCAGGGTGCCCGTCGATGGTTGCCGCGTGCTTTCCCTTGGTGATGGTGATGGAGAGGTTTCCGCCGGGGAAGGTCTCTACATCGACGTGCGCCGTGTCGCCGAACGCGTGATGGATGGCGTCGCGGGCTTCCTGCTCGGTGGTCATGGGCTGCTCCTGATGGACGGTGACGACGACAGTGCGGCCGTCCGAGGGTGTGGGTGGAGGTGCCGACGGGGGCGGTGAGGCCGAGGCGTTGCGAGCCGGTGACCGCTCGGCGGGCGCTGGTGGAGTAAGTAGAGCGGGGCCTCTCCCCACGCCGTTCCAGTACCCTCGCAGCGTAATCAACCTGACGCCGAGTGGGATCCAATCACTCCATTTGATCATTCTGTTGGAGGTTCGCGGACGTCGCCACGCGTGTCACACGACGCGACGCACACCTGTGGGAATCGCTCAAAGGTGTGAGTCAGGGAGTGCGCGTACTACCGCGTCTGATCGAAGAACCGGTCGAGGACGACGTCGTTCGCGTACGTCTGCGCCCAGGCAAAGTGCGGGTTCGCCCTGGTCAGGTCATGCCGGCCGGGAAGGGTCGGCAGGGATGAACCGAGTCGCATTCAGAGCGAGATGGCCCCGGTGGCCAGCGCCGTGGCAGTCATCACGAGGGTGGTGGCAAAGGCCCAGCCGAAGATGAAGCGCTGGTGCTCGCCGAGCTGCACACCGCTCATGCCGACGAGGATGAAGGTGGAGGCGGTGAGCGGGCTGAGCGGGAAGCCGGTGGTCATCTGGCCGAGGATGGCGGCCCTGGCGACTTCGGCCTGGTCGCTGCCGAATCCGGACGCGGTGCGGGACAGCACGGGCAGCACGCCGAAGTAGTAGGCGTCCGGGGTGAAGGCCAGGCTCAGCGGCATTCCGGTGATGGCCGCCGAGGGAGTCCGGCACGACGGAGACGAGCGCCTTGGCCATCTCGGAGATCATCTTGGTTCCGGTCAGCACTCCGGTGAACGCACCGGCGGCGAAGATCAGCGTGGTGACGAGCACCACGCTCTTGGCGTGCTTCTCGAGCAGCGCCTGCTGCCCTTCCCAGGTGGGGTGGTTGACCAGCAGGGCCATGGCGAAGGCAACCGCGAACAGCACCGGCAGGGGCATGACTTCCATGACCAGACCGACCAGCAGCACCACGGTCAGCGCAGCGTTGAAGACCGTCAGGAAGATCCGGCGCCGCGTCACCGGCGGCACCAGAGGAGTACCCGGGCCGTCGCCGGCCGCATAGGCGGGCTGCGTCTCTGCCTGCTGCTTCCTGTCGGCGGCCTGCTTGCCCTGTGGCATCGGTGCACCGAGACGACGGCGTTCCCTGCGGCCGATCCAGTACGACGCCAGCAGAACCCAGGCGATACCGAGACCCATTGCAGGCAGGACCGACGTGAACACCTCTGAACTGTCCAGCTTCAGCGCCGCCATGGCCCGGACCGTCGGTCCGCCCCAGGGAATCATGTTCATCACGCCCGCGCCGAGGCAGACGGTGCCGGACAGCACCAGCGGGCTCATCCCCAGGCGCTTGTAGACGGGCAGCAGCGCGGAGACCGTGATGAGGAAGGTCGACGCGCCGTCACCGTCCAGGGACACACACATCGTGAGCACGGCCGTGCCGACGGCTATCCGCGCCGGATCGTTGCGTGCAGCGCGCAGAATCTGACGTATCAGAGGGTCGAAGAGACCGGCGTCCACCATCAAAGTGAAGTAGAGGACTGCGAAGGCGATCATGATGCCGGTGGGCGCCACCGTGGCGAGTCCGGTGAGGACCATGTCGCCCATCTCACCGGCGAAGCCCCCGACGAGCGCGGCCAGCACCGGGAGCAGAACCAGGGCCACCAGGACGGACACGCGCTTCGTCATGGTGAGCAGCAGGAACAGGCCGATCGTGGAAAACCCCAGAGCTGCCAGCATGGGTGTCCCTCACTTTCTCGTAGAAGACTCCTGGCGGGAACCGCAGGATGCCCGGGAGAGCGCCGTGCTTTGCCGACGAGTTTCAGAGCGGTGACAGATCGGCGTCCATCATCAAACCAAGATCTATCCATGCGATCTGCGCATCAATGGCCCCGGGCACACTTAAGCTCGCTCCCCATGGAAACCACCCTGCGTCAACTCGCGGCATACGCCGCTGTCGCCCGGGCCGCGAGCTTCACGGCGGCCGCCGCGCAGCTGCACATCTCCCAGTCCTCGCTCAGTCGTGCGGTGGCGGATCTGGAGCGGCAGTTGGGCACGCAGCTCCTCGAACGCGACACGCGCAATGTCCAGCTGACCGCCGCGGGCGCCGAGGCGCTGCGGATAGCCGAACAGATCGTGAACTCGCACCGGTCCGGGATGAAGGAGCTGGAGCGGTTCCTGCTCGGGGAGTCGGGAACGGTCGCGGTGGCCACCCTCCCCTCAGTGGCCGCGGTGCTGTTGCCCGAGGTGATCTCCAGCTTCCGGAAGCAGCAGCCCCAGGTGGCGATACAGATCATGGACGGACTAGAGCAGTCGGTGGTGGACCGCGTCCTGTCGGGGGACGCCGACTTCGCGATCACCACGGGCGAGCCGTCGGGCCAGCTGGAGCACCGCCCCCTGGTCCGGGACAGGTTCGTCGCGGTGCTGCCGCAGGCTCATCCGCTCGCCGACCGTCCGCAGGTCTCCTGGGAGGACCTGGCCCGTGAGCCGTTCCTCGCCGTCGGACGGGACTCGAGCGTAAGGCGGCTCACCGACGCGGCCTTCGCCCAGGTCGACGCGCAGACGGCGCCGGCCTCCGAGGCGGGAAACGTGGCAACGGTGGGCGGTCTCGTGGCGGCCGGCCTCGGGGTGTCCGCGATGCCCGCCCTCGTGCTGCCGCTGCTGGGCAGCGGGCCCGTCGTCCACCGGCCACTCGTCGAGCCCGCGGTCGACCGGCGCCTGGACATCGCCTTGCGCGCGCGCCGCCCCCTGCCGCCCGCGGCGCAGCGATTCCTCACGACACTGGAGGAGTTCCGCACGCAGCAGCGCGACCTCCCAACCGGGGTCTCCTGGACCTGACCTGGACCCGAGCCCCTGGGCCGCCACCCCTTTCGATCCATCAATTCATGCATAAGCCACATGGATTGATGGATTTTTGTTGCTGGACAGGCATTTCGTCACGTGGGCACGCTGAAGCCCGCCGGAGGAACGCGAGTTGATCGTGACGACTGGTGCCGTGCATCGAGCAAGGGACGACGTTTCAGCAAGGGAGCACAGTGGTGTCGAGCAAGCATCCGGATACCGAACATCGCCCGCCTGCTCGGGCTCGACCAGGACGAGTTCGCCACCGCGGCACAGCAGCATGCCGGACGCAGACAACTCGACGACGGTCTGCGGGCCTGGGTGGCCGAGCGCACCGCCGCCGAGTGCGGGGAAGCGTTCACCCGTGCCGAAGTCGTGGCCTCCCGGGTGTTCAGTGCCGCGGACATCGCCGACGACCCGGTCTATGCCGAGCGGGAGGACATCGTCACCGTCGACGACGCGGACCTCGGGCCCGTACGCATGCAGGCTGTGATCCCTCACTTCAGGCAGCACCCCGGGAAGGTCTGGCGGACCGGTCCTGCCCTGGGGCAGGACAATCACCTCGTCTACCGCGAGTGGCTCGGCCTCGGCGAGGACGAACTGGCGGAGCTGGAGAAGCACGATGCCGTCTGAGACCGACGCATGCGTTCCGGTCCGCCCTCCGCTGCGCTCCCTGCTCTTCGTGCCGGGCACCAGGACGGACTGGCTGCCGAAGGCACGGGCGGCGGGCGCCGACGCGGTCATCCTCGACCTGCAGGACGCGGTGCCGCAGGACAGTAAGGCGTCCGCCCGTGACCAGGTGGCCGAGGCCGTAGCGCGGCTCTCCACGGACGCGATCGGCCGGCCTGCGCTCTTCGCCCGGATCAGCGCGCTCGACGGCTGGGCAGCCGCCGAGGAACTGCGCGCGATCGCCCGCCCCGGACTGAGCGGAATCGTGCTGCCCAAGGTGGACGGAGCCCACGACGTACGCATCGCGGACCGGTTGCTCGGCTGGTGCGAACGCGAGCAGGGCCTGCCACAAGGACGGATCGCCCTCATTCCGCTCCTGGAGACGGCCCGTGCGCTGCGCGAGGCCTACGACTGTGCGGCTGCCGCCCCACGCGTGGCGTACCTGGGCGCGATCACCGGCGCCGGCGGCGATGTCGAGCGCGCCGTCGGTTACCGATGGAGCCCGCAGGGCACCGAGACGCATGCTCTGCGCGCCCGTGTCCTCCTGGACGTGCGAGCTGCGGGAACACCCCACCCGGTCGCCGGACTGTGGACGCGCATCGGTGATCTCGACGGACTGCGCTCCTTCGCCGAACAGAACCGTTCCCTCGGCTACGCGGGAATGATGGCGATCCACCCCTCCCACATCGCCGTGATCAACGATGTGTTCTCGCGCGACCCCGCCGAACTCGCGCGCGCGGCACGGCTGATCGCCGCCGTGGAGGAGGCGCAGAAACGCGGCGCAGGCGCAGTGACATTCGAGGGAGAGATGGTCGACGAGGCGATGGCGGCGACGGCCCGGCTGGTGCTGGAGCGGTACTCCGGGCCGAAGCCGAGCCCGCCCGGTACACCTCGGCCTCGAGCAGCCAAGGCAGTGGGTTGTGAACGTCGATGACGGTCATTCAGGACAACGAGGGCGCGCCTTTGCTGTACTGGAATCAGGGCACGCCGACCAACCGGGTGATAGATGTCATATTTACGGCATGTCGGATATGACAGATAAACAGACAATCCGTACTTTCATTCACAGGTCGGCAGCCCAGCCGACGTCTCTGAGACAGAAAGAAGTGACATGACCACGCGTACCGTCGCAGTGACAGCCGCTGTAGTAGGCGCCGCGGTTCTCGCTACAACTGGCATCACCTATGCCTCGGCCGCCGGATCCACCCAGGCAGCCCCGTCCATCCAGCAGGCGGCCCCCTTCGGCGGCGACAGTGACACCGACAAGGGCAAGGGGAACGAAGGGAAGGGCGACGAGGGCCGCGACCGCGACTACGGTGGTGGTGGTGGTGGTGGTGGTGGCGGCGGCTACTACCACGACGAGGGGAGGATCCACTTCAACGAGCGGACGTACTCCGCCCACTCGGAGGAGGGCTGCATCACTGTGGTCAGCGGTCTGGGTTCGCGGAGCTTCAACGTCCGCAACGACAGCCACAAGACCGTTGAGATCTTCCGCGGTGCCACCTGCGACAACGGCTCCCCGGTCGCCACTGTCGGCCCCTGGAGCACCAGCAACGGCGTCTTCACCCGCAGCGTCCACGGGGGCGTAAAGGTACGCAACGGCGTCGTGGGCAGCTTCCGAGTGGTCAAGGACCACTACTACAAGTGGTAACAGCCCCACCCGCACAGCACGGAAACCCCGGCCCGTCGGAATCGGGCCGGGGTTTCCCGCATGGGGAATACTCCTCGGTGGATGCCCCGCTCCGCACGGCCGCACAAGCGTGCAACCCGCGCCCGGCGCTCTCTACACCCTCTACGTCATATCAAGCGTCAACCGGACGCCCCGCGTGTCGCGGCAGGCGGCCTCGGACAACCGCAAGCCCGGAACGCGCGGCCCGCCCGACCGGTGGCACCGGCATCACCGGCAGCCCGGTCGCCAACTGCGTCCGGGCGCCCCGTAGTGCTGACACCACGCGAGCCGAATCCCGGCACAGAACCCGACGAAGCCCTGACACGACTGTGCAACGGCATCGAACATGCCCGGCTGCGCCAACCTGTCGAGTCCGTCGGCGATGGGCCGTGCCCAAAAAAAGATAGCCGCCCAACGGGTGACGGTCTTCGCCTCTGGCCCGTCCGGACGCTCAGCCCCCGGTCACGATCGGGCGGGCAACCATCCCCCACAGCTGCCGCACTCCGCGAGCACCGGTCACGGATACGGATGACAAGCGGCTCGACCACTGACTGATCAGCCGAGACAACCCGAATTACTCCACGCAGGTTATTAAACCGACTGTATGTGCGTTGGTGTCGAGAAACGCAAGCCGGGGATGTCACTGTTCACCCACCGCCCTCCGATCGTGAGAGGTGTCATGAAACTGCTGTCCAAGATTTTCAGAGGGTCGAAGAACCCGCCTGATGCAGCAATGTCGCAGCGGCTTGAGGAAAGCATCCAAAGTGCCGGCTACTGGGCAAACAGAATGCCGAGAGAAGCGGCTCGACTGGTGCAGAAAATCCGCCTGTACACCTCCGCCGCAGCGGTACTCAGCCTCATCACCGGGCTCCTGGCCTGGCCCGTCATCGGTGAGTCCTCGCAGCTTACCGCGCAGGTGCTCATCTCGGTGCTGTCAGGCCTCGCCGCGTTGGCGATCGTCGCCCCCCATGTGCTCGGCCTGAGCGATCGCGGCGACGAATCCATCAAGTTGTGCAGCACATACGGAGCGATGTACCGCGAGCTTCTGGATACCAAGGAACAGCTCGCCACCGGATCCTTGAAAGACCCTTCTCAAGTCGCGGACATCATCTACCAGTTCGAGCGCATCCAGGAACGCAAGGATGCCCTGGCACTTCCGGCCGGAGACGGACACACGGAAGATTCTTATGCCCTGGAGTCGCCGGTCAAGGGAATGGGACGGTGGGGATGGACTGTTCCGGCCGGATTGCGGGAAATCGCACGGCCGTTGTTGCCGTCGGTAAGAATGCGCCCGCCGGTCGTCGAGACACCGACCATCGATGACGAGGCCGTCATCGCCGCGCTCATCTACGTGTTGAAGAGCGGGGGCGCGTCGCAGCATGTGCCGCCGTACCCCGAGACTCCGACGCCCACCGTGCCCCGCCCTCTCCCGGTCCGACCCCGGACCGAGGTCGGCGGAGAGAGTTCACCGGGCGAAGCCGGACGAACCGGCCGCCCAGGCCCCGCTGATCCTTCACCTGTGGTCCTCGACCCGGCCCGGGTACGAGCCGCAGAGACGGCGAAGCCACACATCCGAGCCCCGCATTCCGGGACGGGCCTCCCGACCCTCTGACTCTGCGACAGCGCGCACGGTCACGTCGTCGCAGCCATCCGACGACGGCTGCGACGTGACCGTGCCTGACAGGACCATTCTCGAAGTCAGAAGCACTCGCATGTCCGGCTGGTCGACACGATGGCCCGACGGTGGATACGCCAACTCCGCTGATTCCACGCCGCTTTCATGGGCCCGTGAAACACCGAGGCCGGACGGGGTGTCACACCACCGCGCCGATGCCCCGGTCATCGGTCGTCGCGCCGATGGCTTCCGGCCCGGTCGCCGGAGCGGCGGCCGCAACTCGTGCGGCCCTCGCTGGAACGGATCGAGCAGGCCGGGGCGGAGGCGCTGACGTCCATGCGGCACATGGTCGGAATGCTGCGCGACGCCAACGGAGAAAAAGGGGAACCGGCTCTCGCACCGCTGGCGGGGATCGCCGAGGTGCGCTCGCTCGTCGAGCGTTTCTCGGCGGTCGGCGGCGCACGGGCCCGACTCGATATGGAGGGCACGTTCGACGATCTGCCTGTGGAGGTCACCACCACCGCGCACCGTGTGGTGATGGAGGCGCTGACCAACGTACGCAAACACGCCCACGCCTGCACCGAGGTGCGGGTGCGCGCGGTCCGGTCCGCCGACGGCGTCACCGTACTGGTCAGCGACGACGGACGGCCGCGCGGGGGTCGCCAGAGCTCCGGCGGCGGCTTCGGGCTGAAGGGCCTGGCGGAACGGGTGAGCCTGATCGGCGGCCGCATCCAGGCGGGCCCGATCACAGGCGGCGGCTGGGTCGTCGAAGTCACCCTCCCGGCCTCCCCGGTCCCCGTTGGAGCGGCCCGATGACCATCCGTGTGCTGATCGCCGACGACCAGGCCATGGTCCGTGCCGGGTTCGCGATGGTCCTGGCCGCCGAGGACGACATCGACGTTGTCGCCGAGGCCGCGGACGGCCTGCAGGCAGTGGAACTCGCAGAGCGACACCGCCCCGACGTCGTACTGATGGACATCCGCATGCCCCGCCTCGACGGCCTCGACGGCCTCGAAGCGCTGCGCCACCTGACCCGCCCCGGCATTGTCAACCCGCCGAAGGTCGTCGTCGCCACGACATTCGACGACGACGAGTACGTCCACCGCGCCCTGCACGACAGCGCCTGCGGATTCCTGATCAAGGACTCCGGCCCCGCCCTGCTGGTCGAGGCGATCCGGGCGGCCGCCTCGGGTGAGGCCCTGGTGAGTCCCTCCATCACGATGCGGCTGCTGCGCAGCCTCAACAGTGCGGCGACCACCCGCCGCACAGCGCACAGCGCGCTGTCGGCCCGTGAGCTGGACCTCGTACGCCTGGTGGCCCGGGGACGGACCAACGCGGAGATCGCCACCGAACTGTCCATCTCGGTGGGCACGGTCAAGACCCACCTCGGCAACGTGCAGACCAAGCTGCCCGCCCGAAACCGCGTGGAGATCGCCGCCTGGGCCTGGGAAACCGGCCTCGCCGACCGGCAGCGACCACGGACGGCACGCCTTCGGTCGGTGAGCTCTTCCATCCCCTCGGAGACCATGTCCACGGCGCGGCCTCCCAGGACGAAGTGGAGGGGAGGGTCGAGACGACGTGGTGCGGATCCGTTCGGAGTCGTACCGCACCAGGGGGACATCGGTACGGCCGTTGGCGCTGAGATCGATCTGGTCGCCGACCCGGTTCAGGACTCAGCGCCCGGTCATGACGCGTGCGACGAGTTCGGTCGAAGTGTCCCACAGCCGCTCCGCGTTGCCGGCGTCGAGCGCCCACGGGGCGACTCCGCCACCGAACATGACGGGCTTGGTGCGCAGGACCGGGGCCTCGTTGCAGTCCTCGAAGTAGCGGCCGCCGACGCCCTCGACCAGGGGTGATGCGGCGAGCAGTACGGAGGTGGCGGCGCCCTGCGCGGACGTCTTCTGCTTGTCGACGGGGGTCTGCAGGCCGCCGGTGTGCTTCTGCAGGCCGGTGGCGATCGCCCCGGGATTGAGGGCGTTGGCGAGAATGCCCTCGTGCGACCACCGGCGGTCGGCTTCCACCGCGAGCAGCACATCGGCGGTCTTGGACTGGGCGTAGGCCGACCACCGGTCGTAAGGGCGGAACCGGAAGTCCAGGTCGTCGAAGATCACCGGCGAGAACAGGTGCGCGTTCGAGCTGACCGCGACGATCCGGGCTCCGGAAGCCGCTGCGAGTGCGTCGTGCAGGCCCGTGGTCAGGGCAAAGTGACCGAGGTAGTTCGTGGCGAACTGGAGTTCGCGCCCTTCCGGGGTCAGTTCCAGCTCGGGCAGCGCCATGATCCCGGCGTTGTTGATCAGCATGTGCAGCGGGCCGTCCCAGGACGCGACGAAGGCGGCCACCGACCGCAGATCGCCGAGGTCGAGCGTACGGGCGCTCACCAGAGGGTTACCGGTCCGTTCCGCGATCTGTGCGGCAACGCGGTCACCGGCTTCACGACGCCGGACTCCGAGGACCACTTCGGCGCCCGCCGCGGCCAGGACACGCGCGGTCTCTATCCCGATTCCGGACGTCGCGCCGGTGACCACCGCACGCCGTCCTGTGAGGTCGATCCCGGCGATCACGTCGTCAGCGGTCGAGGAGAATCCGAAAGGCGTACGCAGGAGATCGTTCATGGTGCGACGTGCTCATTTCTGTTCGCGCGGCGTCGGGTGCCGCAGCCGGACTGGGCACCTGCGGCCGGTTTCCTGCTCACGCTAGGTTCGGCCCACCACGCCGGCCAGACCCCGCTGTCCCTGGTACCGACAGGGACAGGATGCGGCGGCCGACGCGACCTACCCTGGGATTCATGGCAACAGCGAGCAAGCTGGGTGACTACTTGCGCGCCCGCCGCGAACAGGTGCGCCCCGAGGATGTCGGGCTGCCCGCCGGAGGCCGGCGGCGGGTGCCCGGTCTGCGTCGCGAAGAAGTCGCCCTGCTCGCCGGTATCAGCGCCGAGTACTACCTGCGTCTGGAACAGGGCCGCGACCGGCACCCCTCCGACCAGGTCCTCGACAGCATCGCCGGCGCTCTGCGGCTCGAGACCGACGCCCGGGTCTACATGCACGCGCTCGCCCGTTCGCCCCGGACGGCCACGCGCAGGCCCTCCCGTCCGGAGAAGGTGAGTGCGAGCATCCAGAGTCTGATCGACAGCTGGCCCACCACGCCCGCCCTCGTCCATGGCCGCTACATGACCACGCTCGCCGCGAACTCGATGGCCATCGCGCTCAACCCCCTCTTCGCGCCGGGAATCAACACACTGCGAGCCGCATTCCTCGAACCGGAAATGCGTGAGTTCTACCGGGACTGGGACAAGATGACTGCCAAGGCCGTCGCCTATTTGCGGTCGGTCAGTGCAGCCGCCGTCGACGACCCCAAGCTCGTCCAGCTGATCGGCGAACTCAGCCTGCACAGCGAACGCTTCCGCACGCTCTGGGCCCGCCAGGACGTACGGCAGAAGACGAGCGGAGTCACCCGCCTGCTCCACCCCCAGGTCGGCCCCCTCGATCTCCACTACGACAAACTCGCGCTCCCCGGCGCCCCCGGTCAGATGCTCATCGCCTACCACGCCGAGCCGGGCTCCCCCACGGGGGAACGGCTTCAGATGCTCGCGCACCTGGCCGCGCCCCCGCCCCCTGCTCGTACCGACACCGACACGGCCGCCGCCGAAGCCGTCCAGGCGCCGGATCAGTGAGCTCCGGGCTCATTCGCCCGCAGTTCTGCCCCGCGCCGCCTGCGGGGTCCGGGTGGAGACCCGGGGCGCTCAGCCGGCCTCTGGCGCTTCGAGCAGGTCGCGGACCTCTTCGGCGCTCGTCTCCCGGATTTCCTCGCCGAGAAGCAGCCAGCGGGTGATGCCCGCCGATTCGAGGAAGGGCAGGTCGTGGCTGGCGATCAGGAGCGCGCCCCGGTAGGAGTCGAGCGCGCTCGTCAGCTGTCGCACGCTGGCCATGTCGAGGTTGTTGGTCGGCTCGTCCAGCATCAGCAACTGCGGGGCCGGCGCGGCGAGCACGGTCGCCGCGAGGGCGGCCCGAAAGCGTTCGCCGCCCGAGAGCGTGCCCGCCGGCTGTTCGGCGCGTGCCCCCTTGAACAGGAACCGCGCGAGCTGGGAGCGGATGTGGTTGTCGGTGACGCCCGGAGCCATGCGTGCCACGTTCGCGGCCACACTCAGCCCCTCGTCCAGCACGTCCAGCCGCTGCGGCAGGAACCGCAGCGGCACACATGTCCTGGCCTCGCCGGACAGAGGCGCAAGGTCCCCGGCAAGGGTGCGCAGCAGCGATGTCCTCCCGGATCCGTTGCGCCCGACCAGCGCGATGCGTTCGGGCCCGTGCACATGGAGATTGCCCTCGCGCAGCCTGCCGAACCGGAGACGCAGCTCGTGCAGGCTCAGGACGGTGCGGCCCGGGGGCACGGCGGTATGGGGAAGGCTCACCTTGATCTCGGCGTCGTTGTGATCGCGTCCGCGGCCTCCTCGCTCCGCTCGCGCGCCTCATGGAGGCGGTCCTCCTGCAGGCCACGGAGCTTGTCCGCCGACTCCTGCGCGGACCGCTTGCGCTCGCCGGCGACGATTCTCGGGGCCCGCCGCTCGGCATCCATCTTCTTGCTGTGCCGCTGGCGGCGCGCCGCCTTGATCCGGGCCTCCTCCAGTTCGCGCTTCTGCCGGCGTACATCCGCTTCGGCGACCCGCAGCATCCGGCCGGCCGCCTCCTGCCGAGTGGCCACGGCCTCCTCGTAGGCGGACCAGCCGCCCCCGTACCAACTCACTGATCCGGAGCGCAGTTCGGCGATGCGGTCCATCCGCTCCAGCAGATCGCGGTCGTGGCTGACGACGACCAGTACACCGGAGCGCCAGGAGTCCACGGCTTCATGGAGCCGACGGCGTGCGAACAGGTCAAGGTTGTTGGTCGGCTCGTCGAGCAGGAGAACGTCGGGACGCTCCAGCAGCAGCGCGGCCAGGCGCAGCAGAACGGTCTCCCCGCCGGACATCTGGCCCACGGTACGGTCCAGTTCGACGTCGCCGAGTCCGAGTGAGCCGAGTGCTGCCACGGCCCGCTCCTCGACGTCCCAGTCGTCGCCGATCGTCTCGAAGTGTTCGACGCTCACGTCTCCGGCCTCGATGGCGCGCAGCGCGGCGCGCCGCTCGCCGATTCCCAGGGCCTGGTCGACGCGGAGCGTCGTGTCGAGGGTGATGTTCTGCGGCAGGTAGGCGAGGCTGCCGCCGACGGACACCGACCCCTGCGAGGGGTGCAGTCGGCCGGCCAGCAGTCGCAGCAGGGTGGACTTTCCGGTGCCGTTGGCGCCGGCGAGACCGGTGCGGCCCCGGCCGATGGTGAGCGAGAGCCCGTCGAAGACGGTCGTACCGTCCGGCCACTGGAAGGACAGGGCGGAGCAGGTCACGGAGGCGCTGGGCGCAATGGGGTTGTTCATGATGGTTCTCGCAGTCGCAAGCGCAGGGGCAGGGGGCTTCGTATGCGAGCACCACGCGGCGACCAAACCGGGAATACAAGGGGGTGCGGTCCTCCGAGGGGTGAAGGACGACTCATGCACCGAGGTCGCATTCACGCGGGGTCACGGGCGGCAAGAAAGCCGGCAGCAGCGTGACGGGCGTACGGCAGATGCCGTACCGCGCGATGATCGCGAACCTCAGATGCGCAACGTCCACCTCTATCGGAGACAACAGGACTTAAAAACTTTACCTCAACTCACTCGGTGTCCGGCACCCTGCGTCCTGGCAGCCTCGGTGCCGCACCGGGGCGGGGGTCCCGGACAAAGAAGCTGACGCCCCCGGCGCACCGCTATGGCACCCGCTGCGAACGCGGCCCGCCCACTATCGCCGTATCCGGGCGCGCAATGCCTGGATGGACCAGTCGAGCACCTTGGTCAGACTCTGTGGGGCCGGCCAGCCGTTGATCACGGCGAGGAGCTGAAAGTACCGCTCCCTGCGCGGGTCGTTCACCGTCTCCAGCCGGGTCAGGAGCCGGCGCCGGAGATCGCTGTCGTCGCGGTGACCGGAGACGTACGCGTAGTGAGCCGTGAGTGCGGCGACGACAGGACCGGCCGCGGGCGAGGCGGGGGCGACGCCCGCTGCCAGGGCAGGGCCGACCTGCTCACGGACGACTGCCGCAAGGTCGCGGCGCACCACCGCGGTGTCGCCCTGGGCACGCTCGGCCGCCTGGTCGTCCGCCATCCGTCGCACAACGGCGCGGAAGTCCGGATCCTGGGACAGTTCGGCCAGCTCCACCCACGCCTGGACCTGCTCCGTCCCGGGGTCGTCCGGCAGCTCGGGCGTCATCGTGCGCATCACCGCCGTGAATTCGGGGTCGGTGTGCAGGCCGGCGAAGACGTCGCCGAGGAATTCGGCGATCAGGCATCCGCGTTCCTTCTCGGAGAGCTTGGCGAGTCTGTGCATGAGATCCATCTCCTCAGGGGTGGGCCCGCGCCTGGCCACCGCCGTGAGCACCGCACGCTGCAGGCGCAAGGTGCGGATCTGCACCGCCAGTGCCTCGGCGTGTGCCGCGGCGACCTCGGGCAGCGGCAGTTCCCGGTCCACGACCTTCCGGATCGTGGGCAGGTCCAGTCCCAGAGCACGCAGAGTCCGCACGAAGTCCAGGCGCGCAACGGCGTCGATGTCGTACAGGCGGTAGCCGGCCGGGCTGCGGCCGGCCGGCGCCACGATCCCGCGGTCGGAGTAGAACCGAATGGTCTTGACCGTCAGCCCGGTGCGCCGGGCCAGATCGCCGATCGAGTAGAGCGTGCCGCCGTCCATGCCCCCATCTTCATGTCTCCCCCTGCTGGAGACTCAAGCTCCGCCGGCTTCCAGCATCGAAACACTCCTCGCGACCGCGCCTTCCCACACCGGTTCCGGTTAGTTGCCCCGTCGATCCTGAGTATCCCGTCGTGCGGCGTTCCGTCCGGTCGTCAGCCGGTCGGGGCGACGTACGAACGCACCAGGGCGGCACGGCCGTCGGGCGCTGTCCACTCGGCAACGGAACTGCCGGCGAAACGCCATCCGCTTCGCTCGTAGAGGGCGATGGCGGCGGCTGCCCCGGCTTCGACTTCCCCGGGGCAGGCGTGACACACCGCGACGCTCGGCGCCCGGTCACGGTTGTCGGCGGCGCGGACCGTGGCAGGATCGGCGCCATGAACGAGAGCCCCGATGAGGAGTCCGTAGCGCCTGCGGTGCAGGACATCTACGAAGAGCTGCTCCGCGCCTGGAACCGCCGCGACGCTCACGCCTATGCAGCTCTGTTCGCCCCTGATGCCGCAATGATCGGGTTCGACAGAAGCCAGGTGCGCGGCTCGGAAGTGGAAGGCCACCTCGCGCCGATCTTCACCAGCCATCCGACCGCGGCATACGTGTGGAAGGTACGGGAGGTGCGCCCACTGGGTGCCCATGCGGCGATACTGCGCGCCATCGCGGGGATGGTGCCGCCGGGACAGTCCGAGCTGAATCCCGCGGTGAATGCGGTGCAGACCCTGGTTGCCGAGTACGGTTCCGGATCATGGCGCGTGGCCCTGTTCCAGAACACTCCGGCGGCGTACCACCACCGTCCGGATCTTGTGGAGCAGCACACCGGCGATCTGCAGCAGGTGCTGCGGGCAGAGCACGGTCGGCATCAGGGCTGATCAGGACTTTGCCGGTGGCCGAAGAGCCGTGAGCGAGCCTCAGCCCGGTCCGACGCGAACCCTGCGCAGCACAGATACACGGAATCGATTGATCCGCTCGCCGTATACCCGAGCAGGCCCGAACGGCGGGGCTCCCGGGGCCATCGGGGTGCCGTCGCGTTGACGATTGCAACGGTGAGGCGCACGCTCGCTATATATGTGCGAGATACATATTGTTCGGTTGTCGCGAGGGATGCGCACGCGAAGATCCGCGGCGACGCCTCGCGAGATCGAGCCATAGGCAGGAGGCATCTATGTGCGGCATCACCGGCTGGATCTCCTTCGACCGCGATCTGCGGTCCGACTCCGCCGTACTCGACGCGATGACCGCGACGATGGCGTGCCGGGGTCCCGACGACAGCGGCACATTCTTCGACGGCCCGGCCGGCCTGGGGCACCGCAGGCTCGCCATCATCGACCTGCTGGGTGGCCGTCAGCCGATGTCGGTCAGGACCCCACAGGGTGCCGTGGCGTTGGTGTACTCCGGCGAGGCGTACAACTACCCCGAGCTCAGAGCCGAACTGGCCGGCCTCGGACACCGGTTCACTACCGAATCCGACACCGAGGTCGTGCTGCGCGGCTACCTGGAGTGGGGGGACGGGGTGGCCCAGCGTCTCAACGGGATGTACGCCTTCGCCGTGTGGGACGCCCGCGCGCAGAAACTGGTGATGATCCGCGATCGCATGGGCATCAAGCCCTTCTACTACGCCCCGACGGCGGACGGCGTGCTGTTCGGCTCCGAGCCGAAAGCGATCCTCGCCAACCCTCTCGCCCGACGCGCGGTCACCCTGGACGGTCTGCGTGAGCTGTTCGCCTTCGTGAAGACCCCGGGGCACGCCGTGTGGGACGGGATGCATGAGGTCGAGCCCGGCACGGTCGTCACCGTCAACCGCGACGGGCTGCGCCGGCGCACCTACTGGACCCTGGAGACACGGCCGCACACCGACGACCTGGACACCTCGATCGCCACCGTGCGCGAGCTGCTCGACGACATCGTGCGCCGCCAGCTGGTCTCCGACGTGCCGCGCTGCACCCTCCTGTCGGGCGGTCTGGATTCGTCGGCCATGACCGCCATCGCCGCCCGGCATCTCGCGGAACGCGGCGAGACAGTACGCAGCTTCGCCGTGGACTTCGTGGGGCAGGCCGACAACTTCGTCGCGGACGAGCTGCGCGCCACGCCCGATACCCCGTACGTGCACGACGTGGCCGGGGCGGCCGGCACCGAGCACCTCGACATCATGCTCGACTCCCAGGCGCTCGCCGACCCCGACGTGCGGGAGCGGGTGATCCGGGCCCGTGACCTGCCGATGAGTTTCGGCGACATGGACGCGTCGTTGTACCTGCTGTTCAAGGCCATTCGCGAACATTCCACGGTGGCCCTGTCCGGCGAGTCCGCCGACGAGGTGTTCGGCGGCTACCTCCAGTTCTTCGACGAAGAGGCCCGCGCCGCCGACACCTTCCCGTGGCTGGTGAAGTTCGCGGAGCACTTCGGGGACGACACCGACGTACTGCGCACCGATCTGACGGACGCACTCGACCTGCCCCGGTACATCCGCGACAGTTACGCGGTCGCCACGACCGGGATCCGCCGCCTGGACGGCGAGTCCGACTTCGAATACCGGATGCGGCGCATCTGCCATCTGCACCTGACCCGATTCGTACGCGTGCTCCTGGACCGCAAGGACCGGACGAGCATGGCCGTCGGCCTGGAGGTTCGCGTGCCCTACTGCGACCACCGGCTCGTCGAGTACGTGTACAACACACCATGGTCGATGAAGTCGTTCGACGGCCGGGAGAAGAGCCTGCTGCGGGAGGCCACCCGCGACGTACTCCCTAAGTCGGTGTACGACCGGGTGAAGAGCCCGTATCCGTCGACGCAGGATCCGAAGTACGCGATCGCCCTGCAGGAGCACGCCAAGGATCTGCTGGCCCAGCCCACTCACCGGGTCTTCGAACTCGTGGACCGGGACCGGCTGAAGCGGGCCGCGCACCGTGAACTCCCGCAGATCACCCAGGCCTCGCGGCGCGGACTGGAGCGCACCCTTGATCTGGCTCGCTGGCTCGATCTGTACGATCCCGAGCTGCTGCTGGACTGATACGGGGGGCGAAGTCCGGACGCTCCTGCCCCCTCCTGTCCACCACGCTGGAGCTCGCGCCCGGCGACACCCTGGCCCGCCGGTACCGGGTCACGTGGCGGACGGGACGTGGGACCGGGAGCGGCTCACCAAGTACCCCGCGGAGCACCCGTGGTGAGCGTCTGCACGGGCAGCGCCCACCTGTTCGTGGAGTCGTCGATCGCCGACTCCGAACGCGCGCGATGATTTCCGGGCGGCGCGACAGTCTCCATTGCCGTACACCCGAAGCAGCGAAGAGGAGCGAGTCCCATGCGCATCGTGATCAGTGAGTTCATGAGCTTGGACGGCGTCGTGCAGGCGCCCGGCGGACCCGACGAGGACACGGACGGCGGCTTTGCCCACGGCGGCTGGTCGCACCCGTTCTTCGATCCGGAGGTGGTGGGCGGTGCCTTCGACGACGCATTGACCAAGGCCGAGGCGCTGCTGTTCGGGCGCCGCACCTGGCAGGCGATGGCCGCGGCGTGGCCCGAGCGAGCCGGTGATCCGTTCGCCGACCGGATGAACGCCATCCCGAAGTACGTCGTGTCCGAGACGCTCGGCGACGACAAGCTGGCGTGGGACCACACCACGCGTATCTCGGGCCACGAGGCGGTCGCCCGCATCCGGGAGCTGCACAAGACCGACGGAGGCGACCTGTTGGTCATGGGGAGCCCCACGCTCGTGCGTACCCTCCTGCGCGAGGGTCTGGTCGACGAGCTCCGGCTCATGATCATGCCGGTGATCCTCGGCGGCGGTAAGACGATCTTCCCCGACGACGGTGCGCTGCGCACGCTGGAGCTGGTTTCCACGGTCACCAGCGCGACGGGCGTGAACGTGTGCACCTACCGGCCGGTCGCCGAGGGGTAGGGCAGGGCGGCGGAGCCTACGGGGGCGCGCCGGGCAGCGAAGCATGGCGGCCACCGCGAGTCCTGCCGCCGCCGGTGTGAACGCAGTGGCCCGGGCTGCCGAGGGTCGCCGCCGCGGAGGAGACGTTCACGATGGCGCCGAGGCCGAGTACCGCCTCACGTCCCGGCGGTTCTCGCTCAGCGCGTCAAGGCTGTTCCGGGGGAAATCCGTTGGAGGTACAGCGAGGACAGTGCTGGGATGGCTGGATGCAGCAGGGCTCGATGGATGATGTGGACCGGGGACAGTACGAAGGTGCGCTGACGCCTTGGGAGCAGGCGGCGTGGCGGGAGGCCGCCCTCAAGTGGGCCAGGCAGGGACTGGCCGCCCATGGCTTGCGCGAAACGGGTCGGCGGAAGGTGCGGGTGCGGCCGTGGTCCGTCCTGGTGCGGATGTCCGTCGATGGGCACAACGACGTGTGGTTCAAGGCCAATCCGCCCGACAGCTCCTTCGAGGCGGGGCTCGGCGAGGCGCTGGCCCGCTGGGTCCCGGAGCATGTGCTGCGGCCGCTCGCCGTCGACGCCGACCAGGGCTGGTCGCTGCTCCCGGACGGCGGCACCCTGTTCGCGGACGTACTGAACAACGGTCTCGCCGACCCGTACGCCTGGGAAGAGCCGCTGCGCCAGTACGCCGCCATGCAGCGTGAGCTGACTCCGCACACGGAGGAGCTGGAAGCACTCGGAGTGCCCAGCGCGCGGATGGCCGTACTGCCGGCCACCTTCGACCGCCTCGCTGACTCGAACACCGCCCTCGAATCCGCCGACCGCGACGCGTTGCGCGCACTGCGGCCGCGGCTCGTGGAGTGGTGCGCAGAGCTTGCGGACACCGGTATTCGCGATTCCCTCGATCATTCCGATCTGCATGAGGGGCAGCTCTTCGCAGCAGCACCTGGCCGTTTCACGTTCTTCGACTGGGGCGACGCGACCGTGGCGCACCCTTTCACCAGCCTGCTGGTCACGGCCCGTGGGGCCCGTGAACGGTACGGGGCCGAGGTACTGCCCCGGCTGCGGGACGCCTATCTGGAACCGTGGACGGGGGACGGACACACGGCGGTGGAGCTGCGGCGCGCGGTGAGTCTGGCCTGCCGGCTCGGGGCAATCGGGCGGGCGTGCTCCTGGGGGCGGCTCTTTCCCGGGGTGTATGGGAATCCGGGCGACGTGGGGACGGCAGGCGACGCCGAAGTCGCCCGCTGGCTCTGTGAACTCCGTGCCGAGCCACCGCTCTAGAGACGGGCGAGGAGCAGGGACGCGCTTTTCCTGGCCCGGACCGGCGTGTGTCAGGCCGCTCGTCGGGCGCGTACGACGGTAGCGTCGCCCTCACGCTTCTCTTTGCCTGTAGCCCGGGGGTTTCTGCCCGTGCAGCAATCGTTCTTCGCGCTCCTGCTCGGTCGTCTGCTGAGCGACCGGTGGTGGCGCACCTTTCATGCCCGGGCCGCCCTGTCGGTGTCGTTGACCACAGCCGCGGTCCTGCTGGCAGGGGCAGCACTGGTCGTTCCCGCCGAGGAGGGCGCGCCCGGGGCGAACATCACCTCGTTCCCCAAGGCCGTCTGGTGGTCCATCGAGACCGCGACGACGGTCGGGTACGGGGACCTGTACCCCGTGACCGCCTGGGGGCGGGTGATCGCCTCGGTGATGATGCTTGCCGGTATCACCACCTTCGGCATGGTCACCGCGTCCATCGCCACGTGGTTCGTCGGCAGGGCCGAGCAGGATGCCCAGCATGTGGGCAGGGCGGTTCGCCGCTGTGCCAAGCACGGTGAAGAGGCGTTCGACGCCGAGCTTCGGGCGCTTCACGAGAGGTTCGACCGTGTGGAGCAGCTGCTCGAGAGGCACGGCGAACGATAGGTGCCGACGGGCAGTCAGCCGTCCGCCGGGCGCGGCTGCGGTGCCCGCTGTGTGCGGTGAGCGGGAGAAACGACGGGCGGCGGCTCAGGCCCCCGTAACTCCGTCGAGGCGTTCGCGCACCAGGTCGGCGTGGCCGATGTGACGCGCGTACTCCCCGATCATGTGGATATGCACCAGGCGCAGTGAGAAGACCTCGCCGGCATGGGTAAAGGTGTCGTCGAGCGACGCATCGGCGATGACGGCGTCTGCGAGGCGGCACTCCTCGACCAGGCGCGCATAGTCGTCGGCCGCACGGGCCGGGTCCAGATACTCGAAGTCCGCGTCCTTGCCCTGGGCGGGGTCGAACATCGGGTCCAGTGACTGTCCGGCGAATCGTTCCCGGAACCACGTGCGTTCGACCTTCGCCATGTGGCGGAGCAGCCCGAGGAGAGTGAGGTTGGACGGCGGCACGCTCTGCTCGGCCAGCTGTTCGCCGGTCAGGCCGGCGCACTTCTGCAGCAGAGTGCAGCGGAACCAGCCGAGATATCCCGTGAGCATCTCCCGCTCGCCGGCGACCAGGGAACCGGAAGTGCGCTTCGCTTCAGGTGCTGTCCATGTCATCGCATGATCATGCCTGCTGGCCGGAGAGTTGCGTCAGGCCTTTCACCAGTTGTCGGTGCTGTCCGACGACCACGTGGTCGTGGTGGATGCGGTGATGTCGGTGGCCACTCCGACGATCAGAAACAGGATCAGCAGAGCCTTCCCCGCACCGCTCATGACCAGCGGCCGGGTGGCGGAACGCGGCTGCTGCTCCGGTACGGAGAGGGCGTCGTCACCGAAGAAGCCCTTGGGGTAGGCCGGCGTGAGCATCATGAAGTAGGCGGAGAAGCGCATGCTGTAGCGGAGTGTGGCGGCCGAGGCCTCGAACAGGGGACGGGGCATGCGCCCCAGGATGAGCGTGATCAGCCACCAGATGATGGACAGTGCCCACCAGCCCGACGAGGCGAGGCCCTGCACAACGGCCGCCGGAATCATCAGGATCAGCCGAAAGAAGACGGCCGGCCGGTTGAGCTCCGTCGGCCGTACCTCGATCTGGACCGGGTAGTCCGGCGGCGGGGTCAGCGTGAACGGCGGATAGCGGTCGATCAGCAGCATCGCGCTCGCGCCGACCCGCATCCGGTAGCCGAGATATCCGGCGAGGAAGCGGAACACCGGTTCGGGCAGCCGCCCCAGGACCAGGGCGGCGAACCAGCCCGCGATGACGGTGAAGAAGGCCGCGATGTGGAGGAAGAACAACACGATGAAGTGCGGGATCAGCAGGAGGAGTCGCACCAGGACGGTGAGCCGCCGTTGTCCCGGCGGCTCGACGACGTCCAGGACGGGCAGCCATTCGCCCAGGTCCGCTCCCCTGGGGCCCGTCCACCGGGCGTCAGCCATGTCGCTCCTCCTCCGCGGGTGACACGTACGCCATCGGCACACACGGCACCACCCCACGCTGGGCCCTCGGGAACCGGCCCGCAATCGGTCACGGGCCGATCGGGTCTCCGCACGCCCGGCCGGCGGATCCGGACGACCGCATGACGGTGGCCTGCGGCCCGGTGCGGACGAGGTCGTGTCGATCCGTCAGGTCCCGGTGCATTGGTCCCGGCCGCTGACTACCTGCCGTCGCCCTCGAACCCGAACGGCCGGTTTCCGTACTCCTGCCTGTCACCCAACTCTCCTATCGTGCCTGTCGTTTGACGCGTGCGCATCAACAATGAGGGTGAGGGCCATGGGACACGAACGGCACATGGGGCACGGATGGCGTCGAGGGGTGACCACCGCGGCGGCCGGTCTGCTCGCTGTCGGGCTGACTGCCGGAACCGCCCGCTCGGCCGACACGAGTGAGTCCGCCTTCTCGGCGACCACCGGCGTCGGTGTGCACAACGCGTACGAGAAGGACACGTACCCGTACTTCGCCGACGCGCTCGACTCCGGTGCGGCGCTGCTCGAGCTCGATGTGTGGACCAATGTCTTCGGCAGTTCCTGGCGGGTCTCGCACAGCAATCCGGTCGGGAACGACAACAACTGCGAGAATGCCGCGACTGCGAGCCAGCTGCGCACCAAGGCGCGCAATCAGAATCTGGCCGGTTGCCTCGCGGACATCAAGGCCTGGCACGACGCCCACCCCGGGCACCGTCCGGTGGTGCTGAAGCTCGAACTCAAGGACGGCTTCCAGGCCAACAACGGCCGGGGCCCCTCCCAGCTGGACGCACTGTTGTCCGACAAGCTCGGCAGCGCACTGTTCCGGCCCGCCGATCTGGCCGGTGGCCACGCCACGCTCGACGAGGCGGTACGGACCGACGGCTGGCCTGCCCGGTCCGAGCTTGCCGGGCGCTTCGTCGTGGAGCTGATCCCCGGGACCGTCGAAGAGGGCAACCCCGTCGACACGCTGTGGACCGACCGGGAGTACGCCACCCATCTGCGCGATCTCGCGGCGGCCGGGCGGCTGGGGGATGCGGCCGCCTTCCCCGCCGTGCACCGGGCCGAGGCCGGTGACCCGCGAGGGCGGTACACGGACGCGGGCATCCGGCCTTGGTTCGTGGTCTTCGACGGCGACGCCTCCGCGTATGCCGGCGGCTCCATCGACACGGGATGGTACGCCCGGAACCAGTACCTCGTCGTGATGACGGACGCCCACAATGTGGCGCCCGCCATCGACGGCACCAGCCCGACACAGGCTCAGGCCCTCGACCGGCTCGCTCTGTTGGCGGGACGGCACGCGAGCATCATCACCGCGGACTGGCATGCGCTGACCCAGGTGCTCTCGACGGTCATGCCGCGCGCGGCCGGCTGACGGAGGCCGGCGGATCGGCGAGGTTACGGCGCAGCGCGGCCACCGGTTCGTCGCGTGCGCCGAGCAGTTCGGCAGCGTAGCCGCGTAAGGAGCCGTGCGCGACGGCCGGATCCGCCAGGACGAGGCGCCCGACGGCGGCGGGCGCCCTGCCGTAACCGGGCCGGTTCGGTTCCTGGTCGTCGGGGTCCGCCCGCCAGTCGGCGAGGAGGCGCCCGGAGGCGAGGCCGGTGAGGGCGGCGTCGGCGACGATGTCGTCCTCGTCCACCCGTCCTCGCCCCGGACTTTGCCGAACCAGTCGGATCGGTACAGCCGGCCCCACCGGACGGTGCGCCCGTCGGGCGCCGGTGTATCCGCCGACGTCGCGGAATTTGTGGAGTCGCGCGAAGCGTATGTGTCTGTTCACCAGGTGGAACCCTAGGGTGGCAGCGTGTCCACTCCCACGGTGCCCGCCGACCGGTTCAGCGCGGACCCCGCGCGCGATCCACGGGGCGAGTGGGCGCTGATACTTCTGTCCGCCGCGTCCGGGGCGGCGGATGCGTTCGTCTTCCTCTGTGTCGGCCAGGTCTTCGCCGGGGTGATGACCGGCAATCTCGTACTGCTGGGCGGCTCCGCCGCGGGCGTCGGGGAGCACGGGGTCGCACTGCGCGTCGTGACCGCGCTCGCTGCGTACGGCTGCGGGGTCGCGTGCGGCGCGTGGATGGGCGAGGGGCTTCGGTGGCGGCTGCCGGTGATACTGCTGGTCGAGGTGGTGCTGCTCGCGGTGGGCGCCGCGCTGTGGGGGCTGGAGCTGATCACGTCCGACGGGGACCGGCTCGGGCTGCTGGCGGTGATCGCCCTGGCGATGGGCATTCAGGGCCGGATCCGCGCAACGCCGACCAACTACTTCACCGGCACGCTGACCTCGCTCGTCGGGCGGACGGCGCTGTGGTCCCTGCGCGGCGAGGACGTCTGGGTGCTGGGCCGGCTGATCGCCGTCGTCGCGGGTGCGACGGCGACGGCATTGGCGGTCCGGCTCTGGCCGGGCGCCGCTGCCGTGGTCGCCGCGGCACTGGCGGCGGGTGCCCTGCTGGCCGAGGTGGTGCCGGGGCGCCCGTCCCACGGGTGAGGACGGGCGGACAGCGAAAAGCCCCGGCCGGATCGGGGGAATCCAGCCGGGGCAGCTCTGGGTGTGGGCGCTCAGCGCGTCATCCACATATAGGTGAACGATAAACCATTGAGTCCTGTTCCCTGGAATCGACCCCGCCCACTGTGACGTGTCGCACGAGCACTGCAGCGCCCGGCGGACACCGTCGTTCCGTAGCGTCGCCGGAACTGTTCGATCCGGCCGGCGGTGTCCACCACCCGATTGGTCCCGGTGTAGAACGGATGGCTCGCCGACGAGGTCTCCACATCGATGACCGGGTAGCTGTTGCCGTCCTCCCACTCCACGCGCTGATCGGCGTCAGCGGTCGAACGGGTCAGGAAGGTGACCCCGGCAGCGCGGTCGCGGAAAACGACCGGACGGGAGACGGGATGGATGCGTGGCTTCATATGCGTTCCTTCCTTGTTGTCATGAGCGGGGAGGGCTGCCGCCACCGGCCGCGCCCGACGGCTCAGCGTTCCTCGCGGAAGAGGACGTGCTCCCCGGCGGCGGCGTCGTACTTGCGCAGGACCAGCCGGTCGGGGCTGTTGCGACGGCTCTTGCGTGTCACATAGGTCTGGCCCGTACCGGCGGTCGACCTCAGAGTGACGACGGGGCGGGATTCACTGCGTGCCATGGGCACCTCCGGACGCTGTCACCGACCCCACCCCCTCCTTGTGGGAATGGGTGTCGTTTTCGTTCTGGTGCTGTAACGCGACAGGGCCGGGTCACATTCCCGCCCCGCACACGCACGCGGAGGGACCGGAATCGAGGGCTGATCCGGTCTTCAATGCCGGGTGCCGGAAACCCGATCCCACGACGAACCGAGGAGATCCGCCGTGCGACCCCTGGTCCAGGCATCGACCTCCCCCTCTTCGGTCCCTGCGCCGACCCAACGGCCGTGACCCCCGCCGCAAACACCGCCGTGAACACCAGGCGGACGGGCCCGCGGCCGCCCTCCCGGGGCGCCGGGACCCCGGCCCGACGGAGGGTCGGCCCGTCGGCGATGGCTCCGGCGCATATGCCCCGCTCAGGTGCGGCGACCCGCGCGGGAGCGGCGCGCGCGGGCGCACAGCGGGCCGCACGCGCCGGATGACTTGCATCAACAGCCGTGGGAGGCAAGGCTGTTCGAAGGACCGGCGCTCTGCGGAGCCTGTGGCATATGTCAGAAGCAACAACGCATCGAGTGTTGCCAAACTACTTACGGGCTCCCGCAGCCTGTGCCACAGTCGTCTTCGGTCCACCTTTCAGACCTGGTTGTGCCGCGCCTGTATCGGAGTACGAGATGCCGTCCCATCTGTCTGCGGACCGCCCCGCCCCACAGCCTCCCCAGCGCGATGCCGTCGACGTGTTGATCAACCGGACCCGTCGGCTGCGCGGAGACGTGGACGCCGTGCGGCGGGACGCGGTGCTGGTCGACGAGGACGATCCGCAGCTGCGCTGGCAGCGCGCACTCTGTGAGCTGGCAGTCCATCATCTCGACGATCTCGGTACGCATCTGGGACAGCTCAAGGAAGGCATGCCGCCCGGGACGGTGGAGCAGCCGGCCCAGGATGCGGAGGCGCCGGAGCAGCAGACCGTCGCCGGACCACAGGCCGGTTCGCTGCTGAGCCGGGTGGGCAGCGCCGAGTGGAATCTGCTGACCGACGAGGTCAGTTGGTCGGAAGAGCTGTTCGAGATCTTCGGCCGGCCCCCGGAGGCGGGACCGCTGTCACTCGACGAACTTCCGTCCGTGCTGTTCCCCGAGGACCAACCGCTGCTCACCTCACTGGTGACGGACTGCCTGGTCGACGGCAAGCCGATAGACGGCGAGTTCCGCATCATGCGGACCGACGGCCGGATGCGCACCCTGCACATGATGGGCGAACCTGTTCTCGACGCCGACGGCTGCACCGCCTGCATGTGGGCTGTCCTGCGGGACGTCAGCGAACTGCGGCGCAGCCAGCGCGTGGTGCACCAGACCGGCGACTCGCTCCGGCGCCAGCAGCACATGGCGCAGACCGAGCGCCGGATGGCGGTCGAGCTCCAGGAGGCTGTGCTCCCCGCATGGCGCGGCTCGCTGCTGCTCCCGCAGCAAGGACCCGGCGCACTGGATGTCGCGGCCCATTACCTGCCGTCCCAGTCCAGCGATCGGATCGGCGGCGACTGGTACGACGCGCTGGAACTGCCGGACGGCAGGACGCTGCTCACAGTCGGCGATCTGACCGGTCACGGCATCCCGGCCACCTCGGCCATGGCGATGCTGCTGGGCGCGCTGCGCGGGATGGCGGTGGCCGGTATCGAGCCGGGCGCCCTGATGGGCCACCTCAACCAATTACTCGAGTCGTCGGTGCAGCCCGCGCTCGGCAGTGCGGTGTGCTGCCGTTTCGACCCGGTGACCGGCACTCTCGCCTGGGCACAGGCCGGCCACCCCGCACCGCTGCTGTTCCGCAACGGAGCGGGACGACCGCTGCCGCCACCGGACGGGGTGCTGCTCGGCGCCGCCGCCTCGGTGGCGTACGAGCAGGACGAAGTGCCCCTGCAGTCCGGCGATGTACTGGTCCTGCACACCGACGGACTGACCCGCCGCAGCGACCGGGGTGCGGGCCCGGAGGCGCTGCTCGCACTCGCACCGCGCTTCGCCGAAGCGCGCACGGCACAGGACTGCGTACGGACGGTCGTCGAGGAGTTCGGTGACACCGAGCGCCTGGACGACGCATGCGTGCTGATCGTCCGTATCGGGGGGTGAACCCGGGGCGGGACGAAAGGCACGAGGACACGGCACAGGAGCGTAGATGGAAGCCGTCTGCTCGTGCGGTGCTCGAACGGTGGGTGATCGGCGCCCTGTCGTCGCAGCGCCCCTGGATCAGATCTCCGAACTCCTCGGCCGCTTGATGACGGTGCTCTGCGGCATCGCGCGATTGATCTCCTCACGCAGGTCCTCGATCTTCGCGTACCCGGCGAACTGCCCTGTGAGCCGGTACATTTCACGGAGCCGATCCCAGGTTCGGTGCGAGGAGGTCTCCCCCATCGTCACCAGGGCGAGTCGCGCGTAGCGGTCGGCCTGCTCCGGGTCGTCGGCGATGAAGCACGCCGAGGCGAGCGAAATGTAGTCGAAGATCTTCGAGCGCTGGCGCCCGTTGGCGCGCAGCTCCAGGGCCTGCTTGGCGTGGCGCTGGGCGATGACGGCCACCGACGGGTCGTGCTCGGCGAGCGTACGGAACGCCAGGGCCTGCATGCCGTGCAGATCCGCCTCGTCGAACAGCTGCATCCAACTGGGCGGCGGCACATCACCCTTGTCCGATACGAAGAGCTCCTCGGCCTTGCCGAGCGTGCGGCGCATGGCCTGGCCGCGGCCCATGGACGCCTGCGCCCAGGCCTCGATGGTGTGCAGCATCGCCTGGGTACGTGGCAGGACCATGTCCCCGGAACCGGACTTGGCGAGCTTCATCAGGTCCAGCGCATCGTCGGGACGGCCCAGGTGGACCATCTGACGGGCCGCCCGGGAGAGCGCCTCGCCCGCACGTGGGCGATCGCCGCCCTCGCGTGCCGCATGAGCGGCGATGACGAAGTACTTCTGCGCAGTGGGTTCGAGGCCGATGTCGTGGGACATCCATCCGGCGAGTACGGCGAGGTTGGCGGCAACACCCCAGAGACGGCGCTGCAGATGGTCGGGGTGGCGGTAGGAGAGCATGCCGCCCACCTCGTTGAGCTGGCCCACGACCGCCTTGCGCTGCAGCCCGCCGCCCCGGGAGGCGTCCCAGGCGCGGAACACCTCGACGGACCGTTCGAGCGCTTCGATCTCATCCGACCCGATGGGTGCGGCCTCGTACCGGTCGAAGCCGGCCGGGTCCGCGTGGAGGGGGTCGGCGAGCCGTGGAGCGTCGGCCGCCAACACGGGGTCGGTGTGCAGCCAGTCGTGCATGGGGCCGGTGATGGTCGATCCTGCGGCGAGCGCGGCGCCCGCGCTCACCAAGCCGCGTCGGTTGAGCATGAGGTCCATTCCCGTGAATTCGGTGAGGACCGCTGCCGTCCGTTCGGGCGCCCACGGCAGACTGTCGGGATTGTGTTCCGTCCCGACCTCTGTCCGCTTCCCCACACGCCCGCGCCGGCCGAACCCGAGGTCCTCGATGGTCACGACACGACCGAGCCGCTCGGTGAACAGGGCTGCCAGCACTTCGGGCACGGGATCGCGGGGGGACTCCCCCATGTCGATCCAGCGCCTCACGCGCGAGGTATCGGTGGCCAGCTGCGGGTGGCCCATGGCCGCCGCCTGCCGGTTCACCATTCTCGCGAGTTCGCCCTTGGACCAGCCGGCAAGGCCGAACAGATCCGACAGACGGGTGTTGGGTTCTCCGGTCACGTCAAGCCCCCAGGTTCTCGGCTGTGTTGACAGTAACCCCCTGTCAGATGCCTTGTGACTATTCGCCAGGGTTCGCCAGGGTCCGCCAGATGGTCTGCCACCCGCGCGCCGGTGTCAGGTAGGAAAGCGCCACCCCGCCCGGCAGCCCTAGGTACTCCCCAGGGTGCCGAACGGCCGCCGGCCGGGGCGGCGCACGCAACTTGTCGGCGCACGAAGGGATCTGTCTCGCCCATGTACACAGCATCGTCCTCCGTGACCGCCCCGCCCCGGCCGCTGCGTCCCATGGGAGCGGGCGCCGGGCCGTATCTCGCCCCGCATGCCGGTCAGCCGGCGCCCGGCACGGTCCGGCCCCGGCGGCCGGCAGGACTGGGCACCCCACCACTCAGCGGGCGACTGGATCTGTCCGGTCCGCAGGGCGCGCAGCTGAGGATGGCGATCGCCTCGGTGCACCGGATCTGCCCGGAGTTCAACCCGGTCCAGGTGCTGCGCCGCAGCGGGCGTTCGGTACTGCTCGTCGGCTCCACCGGACGCACGACGGCAGTCGCGAAGTGTTTACTGGACCAGTCCCCCGTCTGGTCGGAGCGGTTCCGCCACGAGATAGCGGCATACCGGGCGTTCGTCCGGCACCGTCCGCCGGTCCGGGTACCGCGGCTCATCGCGGCGGACCCGGAGAACTGCACGCTGGTCATCGAGCGGATGCCGGGACGTGTGGCGGCGCTGACGAGGCACCCGTCGGAGGCTCCTCCGAGGGCCGATGTTCGGGCAGCGCTCGGCGCGATCAGCCGGGTCAACGCCTGGCGGCCGGCCGCCGGGTTGTTCGACGCCCAGCTGGACTACGCCTCGCGCATCGCCCGCTATCACGAGCTGGGTCTCTTCACCGACCGTGATCTGGGCGACCTGCAGAAGCTGCTGCACGGCCTGGCGCATGCGGGCGGCCGTCAGGGCATGGGGCAGTTCTGCCACGGTGACGCCCTGCTCTCCAACATCCTGCTGTCGCCGACGGGGCCGGTGCTGGTGGACTGGGAGCACGCAGGCTGGTATCTGCCGGGGTACGACCTGGCGACGCTGTGGGCGGTGCTGGGTGACGCACCGGTCGCACGGCGGCAGATCAGCCAGCTGGCACAGGCCACGGGTCCGGCGGCGCGGGACGCGTTTCTGGTGAACCTGATGCTCGTACTGACGCGGGAGATCCGTACGTACGAGACGGCTGTGCAGCGGGCGATGCGGGAGACCGCGCCCGTCGGCGGCGGTCAGGAGCGTCCGGGTGCGCTGTCGTCGGGCGAGGAGCAGCGGCTGCTGCTGCGCCGGTTGCACGACGACTGCGCGATGGCCCGGCGGGCCGTGCGTGCTGCGGTCGGCACTCGCTGACGCGGCTCCACGAGATGCGCGCTGCGGGTCCGGTGCCGACACACCGGGCCCGCAGCGCGCTGTTGCGATCAGCTCCCTGCGGTGATTGAAGAGCGGCGGATGGGGTCGGGGCAGAGCCCCTTCAGGCCCCCGCCCGCTCACCCACGAGCCGTCACCGCACCCGCACCACATCCACCTCCGACGCCTTCACGAACGCGATCCGGTGCCCGATCTGCACCGTCACGTACTTCTCCGCGCCCTGGAAATACGCATGGTCCAGCGGATACGACGCATCGATCGTCGGCGCGTAGAAGAACCCGGTCGGCGCCTCGCCCCCGCCGGGGTACGACTGCCCGGCCTTGATGGTGTACGGCAGCGCCGTTCCCGCTCGCTTGTCCGCGAAGTCCGCCGGGTACTCGGACTTCTCCGGGTAGGCCACCCCGTACACCGGCACATCGGTACGGCCGGCCTTCGGCCGGACGACGTAGCCGGCGGTCGGCACGGTCGTCCGGGTTTTCGCCGGGGTCTCGAACCAGGCCTTCTGGCCGTACCACCAGATCGCCGTCCAGCCGGGCGCGTGGTCCGCGACCACCGCCTGCTGAGTCGCGCTGATCTTGCTGCCCCAGTCGGCCGCGCAGTTCGTGCCGGGCGAGCCGTCGGTGTGCAGGCCCGGGTCGGAGAAGAGCGGTGCGTCGGTGGACGGTTCGGTGTGGAGCGGGACGGCGCTGCTGCCCTGGACCGGCAGGTCGACGCCCTTCTCGCAGTCGCGGAACGCCTGCTTGTTGTCCTTGAAACGGGGGCTGACGGTGACGAGCGGGCTGCTCTTCGGCGCGCTCGGCACGGTCGTCGGCTTGCCGAGCAGCGCCATGAAGCGGTTCCAGTCCCAGTAGGTTCCCGGGTCCCAGTGCATGTTCTTGGTGCCGGCCGTGCTGGTGGGCGGCACGCCGTCGTGGCCGATGATGTGCTGCCGGTCGAGCGGGATGTCGTACTTGGCGGCGAGATAACGCACCAGCTTCGCCGTCGAGTTGTACATCTCGGGGGTGTACCACTTGGCACCCTCGACGGCGACCCCCTCCTGCTCGATGCCGATGGAGTGGGTGTTGACGTACCAGTTCCCCGCCTGCCAGGCGACGTCCTTGTCCTTGACCATCTGGGTGACATGACCGTCGCCCGAGCGCACCACATAGTGGGCGGAGGTCTGCTTCAGCGGGTTCTGAAAGATCTTCAGCGTGGTGTCGAAGTCTTCTTCGGTGTCATGCAGAACTATGAATTTGATCTTGTTGCTGTGCGGCCGGTCCGCGGTGTCGTAGTTGCCGTACGTCTCCTTGTCGGCCGGATCGCCGGTCTGCTGATAGGCAGCCGGGACCCAGTCGCAGTCGAGGCCGCGGGGACACTCGGGCCGCACCCCGTCCGCGCCGGCCTGTGCCGCGGGAGCGAGCAGCGCGAGACTCAGGGCGCCGACGGTGGTCAGGGCGAGCGTGAGTCTGGTCCTCTGCTTGGACGTCATGACAACCCTTCTTGGAGCTGCGCGCTTCGAAGTCGTACGTGATCCGATGTCACTGTTCCGCTATGGGCGCACACTCTGTGACCTGAGGTGATCGCACGTCAAGAGCACAAAGGGGGCTGCCGGACGAGTCACTGGACCAGACCACTGGCAGGGGCTCTGACCTGCGAAGGGAAGGAGGCAACGACTTTGTGGCGGTGGGGCGTTACCTGAGTTTTACGGAGCGGACGGGCGTGCGCCGCAGTCCGCCGACGCCCCGCGTGTGCGCATACTTTTTGTGTGATTAATGCCTGATGTGCGTGCCTCGGACGGACGAAGGGTAGTGCTCGCGCGGACACGAAAGGTCCGCGCGAACCCCGCGCGAACCCCGCGCGGAATTTCTCGGAAAGGCCGGACGCACATGGCTCAGCCCTTCACCCTGCCGGACTTCTATGTCCCGTATCCGGCGCGGCTCAACCCCCATGTCGAGGAGGCGCGACAGCACACCAAGTCCTGGGCGCGCAGCATAGGGATGGTAGAAGGGTCCGGCATCTGGGAGGAGAAGGACCTCGACTCCCATGACTACGCGCTGCTGTGCGCGTACACCCACCCCGACTGCTCGGCGGAGGCCCTGTCACTGGTCACCGACTGGTATGTGTGGGTCTTCTTCTTCGACGACCACTTCCTGGAGCTGTTCAAGCGCACCCCGGACCGGGAGGGCGGCAAGAAGTATCTGGACCGGCTGCCGGCGTTCATGCCGATGGAACGAGGGGCGCAGACACCCGAGCCGACGAACCCGGTCGAGGCGGGGCTGGCCGATCTGTGGGCGCGGACGGTGCCGAGCATGTCCGACGCCTGGCGGGTCCGGTTCGCGGAGGCGACCGAGAACCTGCTCAACGAGTCGCTGTGGGAGCTCGCCAATATCAACGAGGGGCGCATCGCGAACCCCGTGGAGTACATCGAGATGCGCCGCAAGGTGGGCGGCGCACCCTGGTCGGCGGGGCTCGTGGAGTACGCGGCGGACGCCGAGGTACCCGATTCGGTGGTGGGCGAGCGGGCGCTGCGGGTGCTGCGGGACGCCTTCTCCGACGGCGTGCATCTGCGCAACGACCTGTTCTCGTACCAGCGGGAGGTCGAGGACGAGGGCGAGAACAGCAACGGTGTGCTGGTGCTGGAGACATTTCTGGGCTGCTCCACCCAGGAGGCTGCCGAGGCGGTGAACGATCTGCTGACCTCACGGCTCCAGCAGTTCGAGAACACCGCGCTCACCGAACTCGGGCCGCTGTGCGCGGAGAAGGGGCTCGATCCGATGGAGACCGCGGCGGTTCTCGCGTACGTCAAGGGGTTGCAGGACTGGCAGTCCGGCGGCCATGAGTGGCACATGCGCTCCAGCCGCTACATGAACGACGGCGGGGCGGGCGAGGCCGCCCTGGGCTTCGGTATGTCCGCCGCGTCGATCCGCTTCACACCGCGCTCGGAGCCGGCCCGGATCCGCAGCCACACCCATGTGCCGTACCAGCACGTCGGCCCGTCTCTGCTGCCCGACTTCGACCTGCCGTTCGGTACGACCCTCAGCCCGCATCTGGACGGGGCGCGGATCCGGATCGTCGACTGGGCGCGCCGGATGGGGATCCTGGAGGCGCAGCCGGGGGTGCCCGGCTCGCACATCTGGGACGAGGAGCGGCTCATCGCGATCGATCTGCCGCTGTGCGCGGCGGGCCTGCATCCGGACGCGACGGCGGTCGAGCTGGATCTCTCCTCGGGGTGGCTGGCCTGGGGTACGTACGGCGACGACTGGTTCCCGGTGGTGCACGGGCGGGCCCGGGACCTGGCGGGCGCTCGGCTGGCCAATGAGCGGCTCTCGCTGTTCATGCCGCTGGACGGCTCCGCGGCGCCGGAGCCGGTCAATGCGCTGGAGCGTGGTCTCGCCGATCTCTGGCAGCGGACGGCGGCCCCGATGGACGACCGCGCACGGCGCGCGTTGCGCACGGCCATCGAGTCGATGACGGCGAGCTGGCTCTGGGAGCTTGCCAACCAGGCGCAGAACCGCATCCCGGACCCGGTGGACTACATCGAGATGCGACGGCTGACGTTCGGTTCGGATCTCACGATGAGCCTGTGCAGGCTCGGTCACGGCAAGAAGGTACCGGAGGGGATCTACCGCAGCGGCCCGCTGCGCTCCCTGGAGAACGCGGCGTCGGACTATGCCGCGCTGCTCAACGACCTGTTTTCGTACCAGAAGGAGATCGAGTACGAGGGTGAGGTGCACAACGGCGTCCTGGTCGTGCAGAACTTCTTCGGCGTGGACTATCCGACCGCGGTGGCGATCGTGCACGATCTGATGAACTCGCGGCTGCGCCAGTTCCTCCATGTCGCCGAGCAGGAACTCCCGGTCCTGTACGACGACTTCGCACTGGACGCCGAGGCGAGGGACATCTTGGCGGGCTACGTGGAAGAGCTCAAGCGCTGGATCGCGGGCATCCGGATCTGGCACCGGGACTGCCGCCGCTACCGCGAAGAGGATCTGCGGCGGGGTTCCGGCACCCCGTGGCACCTCAGTGGTCCCACGGGGCTCGGCGTCTCGGCGGCGCGGGTGACCGCGCTGTTCGCTCAGCCCTCGGCTCTGCCCTCCGCCACCAGCGTGTAGCGGTCGCCCGCACGGGCCTTGAAGACTCTCTCGCCGCTCGCCCACAAGGAGCAGCGGACGGTCACTTCGCGGCTACGGCCCGCCGTGATCACCACACGGCGGGCCTGCCCCGCGGACCATTCGATGTCGACGGTGAAGCCTCCGCGGGCGCGCAGTCCGCGGACCGATCCCTCCGGCCAGCCGGCGGGGAGGGCGGGGAGAATCTCGATCACGTCGTACTGGCTCTGCAGCACCATTTCGGCGATGCCCGAGGTGGCACCGAAGTTGCCGTCGATCTGGAACGGCGGGTGGGTGGCCCAGAGGTTGGGGAGGGTGGAGCTCTTCAGCTGTTCCGCGAGCATCTTGTGGGCGTGGTCGCCGTCGCGCAGCCGCGCCCAGAAGTTGATCTTCCATGCCTTGGACCAGCCGGTGCCGCCGTCGCCGCGCGCCCCGAGGGAGTCCTTGGCCGCCTCGGCCCAGTTGCTGCCGGGTTCGATCTGCCGCCCGGGGTGGAGGGCGAAGAGGTGAGATACATGACGGTGGTCGTCGGCCGGGTCATCCCGGTCGGTCTTCCACTCCTGGAGCTGTCCCCAGGAGCCGATCCGCAGCCCGGGGTCGAGCCGGTCGAGGGCCGTCCGCAGGCGGCTGCGGAAGGCGGGGGCGTCGCCGAGCGTGCGGGCGGCCTCCAGGGTGTTGGTGAGCAGGTCGTGGACGATCTGCTGGGACATCGCGGCGCCCGCGGTGAAGTCTCCGTGCTCGGGAGAGTAGCTGGGGGTGACGACGAGCAGCCCGTCGCGCGGGTCGGTGCGCAGATTGGCCAGCCAGAATTCGGCGGCCTCCTTCATCGCCGGATAGGCGGTGGAGCGCAGATAGCCGGTGGAGCCGCTGAACCGGTAGTGCTCGTACATCTGCTGAGTGAGCCAGGCGGCGGTCTCGGGGAACCAGAAGGCGGTCGACCAGTCGTGGACCCCGGTGAAGCCGTAGGGGTTGGTCTCATTGTGCACCACCCAGCCGGCCGTCCCGAACATCTCCTTCGCCGTCCTGCGCCCCGGTGCACGCATCGCCTCGATGTAGCGGTCGTACGGTGCGGTGGTCTCGGCCAGGTTGGTGACCTCGGCGAGCCAGTAGTTCATCTGGAGGTTGATGTTGCTGTGGTAGTCGGCGGACCACGGCGGGGTGGTGGAGTTGTTCCAGACGCCCTGGAGGTTCGCGGGCAGCGAACCGGCCCGCGAGGACGCGATCAGCAGGTAGCGGCCGTACTGGAAGAAGAGCGCCTCCAGCGCCCGGTCGGCGGGGCTCGTACCGCCGGTGTACCGGGCGAGCAGCTGGTCGGTCGGCAGGTCGGGCAGCTGCTGGCCGATGTCGAGGGCGACCCGGTCGAAGAGCGCTCCGTGATCGCGTACGTGGGCGGCTCGGACCTTCTCGTACGACGTTCCGGCCGCCTCGTCCACCGTGCGGGTGACCGTGTGGTGCGGGTCGTCGCCGCGGTAGGCCGGATAGCGGTCGGCGTAGTCGGTGGCAGCGGCGAGGACGAACCAGGCGCTGTCGGCATCGGTGACGGTCAGTGTGCCGTCGGGCCCGGCGGTGACGCGGCCGCCACTGGTACGCACCCGGATCTGGGCCTCGAAGCGCAGCCCGTTGTCCTTCAGCGCGCCCCGTACGGTGAGCCGGTCTGCGGCGGCGGTCGCGGTGAAGTCGCTGCGCGGCGAGGTGTAGCGCAGGGTGAACGAGACCTGTCCCGGGCGGTCCGCTCCGAGCCGCCCGGCGATGACGCTTCCGGGGTGGGAGACGAAGTACTCCCGGGAGTGGTGGACGTCCTGCTGGGTGTAGGCAACGGTGGCGAGCGCCGTCCGCACGTCGAGGGCGCGCCGGTAGGAGGCGTCGGGGGCGGCCGGGGCATTCGGCAGATCGAGCAGCAGGTCACCGAAGACCTGGTAGGCGCCGTAGCCGCGGCGCGCCTGGCCCAGTTCCGCGGCGACCGAGTCGGGATCGATCGCGCCCTCGCTGTCGAGGCGTTGCTGCACTGCGGTGAGGGCCCCCGGTCGGGGGCGGTCCAGTTGCCGAAGTCGTACCCCTGGGTGGAGCCGGGTCCGCCGGTCCACAGCGTCTTCTCGTTGAAGGTGAGCCGTTCGGAGGCGAGCGTTCCGTAGACGCTCGCGCCCAGGGCGCCACCACCGATGGGCAGTGATTCGTGCTCCCAGCCGACGGCGGGGGTGCGGTACCAGAGCACCGGGTCCACCAGGGGCCTGGCTCTCTCCGGCCCTTGCGTCCCGCGTGATTCATCGGAGGTACCGACAGCCGCTGCCGTTCCGGCAAGGGCAGGAACTCCCAGCGCCAGGGTGCCTGTTGCGCCGATCGCTGTCTTCACTGTGGTGCGTCGCGTCATCCCGGGTGTCATGGCGCACGACGCTAAAGGTCCGACGACTGACCGGACAAGGTGCATGACAAAGCAGCCTCTTGGACAGAGGCTGCGCAGGGTTGGACAAAAGTGCCCCACGGCCGTCCGGATCGGTGCGGACGGCCGTGGCCGGGACGTTTCAGCCCTGCTGGAACAGCTCGGCAGGCAGGGGCTTCAGCAAGGTGTACAGATCGTCGGTGATGGGCCGGTCCCAGCTGGCAATGGTGACGAGCACTCCGTCGCTGCGGTCGAACTGGACGCAGGAGATCCGGGTCTCGGAGAGCTTCACCCGGCGGACGATCAGCAGGTTGTCGCCCTGCATAACGGGCATGTCGTCGGTGCCGGTCACCTCGACCGGCTCGTCGTTCTCCAGCGCGAGCAGCAGTTGGGCGACCTCGAACGGGACCTGGCCCTCCTCGGTCTCGCGGGCGGGCGAGCCCTCCGGGAGGTTACCGATGATCATCGCGGGGCCGCGACCGCCGAACAGGTCGTACCGCAGGAAGACACCCTGACAGCTCCCGTCGGGCGCGGGCAGCAGACCGGCGCCGAGGTTTCCGGGCCAGTCCCCCGGGTCCATGGCCAGGACGTCGAAATCCGGGCCCGCGGGTGTGGCGGCGCTACGGCGGCGGAGGAAGGACATGCAGACATGTTACGTGTCTCCGCTCACGTTGCGGAGCCGGGCCCGCGCACGTCCGACCGCCGGACGCCGGGCTATGGCGTGTCCGGCGCGTCATGGCCGGACTCCGCGGCCAGCGCCTCCAGGACACCCACCGCCTCGGTGCCACGTCCGTGCGGGACGAACAGGTGGTCGTGATGGTAGCCCGCCACGACATTGCAGCTCACCCCCGCGTCGGTGAGGGCGAGCGCCACAGCGGCGGTGAGTCCTACGGCGTCCAGCGCGGAGTGGACGCGGAGGGTGATCCAGGCCGCCACATAGTCGTACGTCAGCCCTGCGGCGACGGCTTCCTCCTCCTGGAGCACCAGAGTCAGTCCCTCGCGCTCGGTGACTGTCACCACGGGTGCGACACCGGTGGGCGCCGCACCGTCGGGCACCGTGGTGAAGACGTACCGGCCGGCGTTCAGCTCAGGCCGCATGCCGCTCAGCAGGGTTCGCAGGTCGCGCTCGCCAGTCATGATCACCACGCTACGGCGGTTCACCCGGCTACGGGTGCGATGAGCGGTGCCGCTCGTGGTGGCGGGCCACCCGGGCGCGGTTCCCGCAGGACGGCTTGCACCACTCCTGGCGGGGGTGCTCCTTGACGAAGTAGCGCACACACCGTGGGGCGTGACAGGCGCGCAGTGCGGCGCGGTCCGGTCCGGCGAGGAAGCCGATCACGGCACGGGCCAGGGCCGCGGGCAGGGCGTCCCCGAGCTGCGCTGCGCCGGCCGGGTGGTGGGAGGCGAGGGGGTCACCGTCGTCCGGCCAGTCCAGACGGGGGACGGTCGGGACAGCTGCGGCCGCAGCATTGAGCCGGTCGAGTGCCTCGGGTACGGGCATCAGGTTCCGGGCGTCGGCGGGACTCGGTCGGCCGGGGCGCACGGCGTGCGCGAAGAGCGCCCGGACGGCGGCACGCAGAGACCGTACGGCAGCGAGGCTCTCCTCGTCGGCCACCCAGGCATCGGCGGGCACGGAGCCGGCTGCCCGGCCGCCGGCTCCTGGCACGCGCCCGAGCAGGCCGCGCCGTTCGCGCACCCAGGCGGTCAGCCCCTCGGGGGTGTCAAGGTCGTCGGCGACGCCGCCCCGGCCGTCGTGTCGGACGGTGAGGGCGAGGGCGACGGTGAGCCGGGCGCCGGACATGGGCCTAATGGTAGGTCGGCCACAACCATTAGGCACGGGGAGGGACCGGCATGACCGAGCTGCGTCATTTGCTGCGCGACATCGAGGTGTTCCAGGGCGAGTTGCCCGCATTCGATCCGCGGACCGCCCCTGACACCCCCGTGGAACTGTTCACGGAGTGGCTGCTGCACGCACTGGACTCCGGGGTCCGCGAGCCGCATGCGACGACCCTGTCGACGGCGGGCGGCCGACGGGAATCCGACGCCCGCACCCTGATCCTCAAGAACGTCTCCGCGCAGGGCTGGCAGTTCGCCTCGGAGGCGGGCAGTGTCAAGGGGCGCGATCTCGCGGACCGCCCGTTCGCCGCGCTCACCTTCTACTGGCCGCAGTCGGCCCGCCAGGTGCGAGTGCGCGGGCCCGTCGTCGCCGAGAGCGCCGAGCGGAGCGCCGCGGACTTCCTGGCCCGTGGCCCGGGAGCCAGGGCGGAAGCCCTGCTCGGACGGCAGAGCAGCCCACTGACCGATCTCGCGGTGCGTGACGCGGCGGTCCGGGAGTCGCTGGCCCGGCTGGAGCGGGAGCCTGATCTCGTGGCGCCGGGATGGGCGCTGCACTCGGTGCGGCCGCAGACCGTGGAGTTCTGGCAGGGCGACAAACAGCGCGATCACACGCGACTCAACTACCGTGCCACGGACGTCGGTTGGGTGCGCGAGCTGCTCTGGCCCTGAGTCCGATCCGCGCGGGCCGCGCCGTCAGGTGAGGTCGAACTCGCCGTCGCGGGCGTTCACCACGAAGGCCCGCCACTCGGCCGGGGTGAAGATCAGCGAAGGGCTGTCGGGCTTACCGGCGTTGCGCATCGCGATGAATCCCTCGACGAAGGCGATCTGGACATCCCCGGCCCCCTGTGTGCCCGACTGCCAGTCGGCGTTGCTGAGATCGAGGTCCGGCTTGTCCCAGCCGGCAAAGGGCTGTTGGGTGGTGGTGCTCTCCGCCACGTCGGCTCCTCCCACTAGTCGTTCCGGCCAAAGCCTAGCCACCTCGGGCGGTCCCGGACAGGCCGCGGCCAAGGCCTGCTCTGCCGGTCCGGGACGACGCCCGCCTCAGCTGCGGGGAGGCTCGGCTCCGACCAGCCACATGGAGAAGAACTGCGCCCCGCCGCCGTACGCGTGGCCGAGCGCCTTACGGGCGCCCGGCACCTGGTGTTCGCCCGCCTGTCCGCGTACCTGCAGGGCCGCTTCGGCGAAGCGGATCATGCCGGACGCGCCGATGGGGTTGGTGGAAAGCACACCGCCCGAGGGGTTCACCGGCAGGTCGCCGTCGAGTTCGGTGACCCCGGACTCGGTGAGCTTCCAGCCCTCCCCCTCGGCTGCGAAGCCGAGATTCTCCAGCCACATCGGTTCGTACCAGGAGAACGGAACGTACATCTCGACCGCGTCGATCTCCCGGCGCGGGTCGGTGATGCCGGCCTGCCGGTACACATCGGCCGCGCAGTCCTTGCCGGCCTGCGGCGAGACGAAGTCCTTGCCGGCGAACAGGGTCGGTTCGCTGCGCATCGCGCCGCCGTGCACCCAGGCGGGAGGATGCGGTGAACGGTCGGCGCCCGTCCGGTCGGTGAGGATCATCGCGCACGCGCCGTCCGATGACGGGCAGGTCTCGGAGTAGCGGATCGGGTCCCAGAGCATCGGTGCGGCCTGGACCTTCGCCAGGGTGATGTCCGGGTCGTGGATGTGCGCGTACGGGTTCTTGAGCGCGTTGCGCCGGTCCTTGTAGGCGACGAGGGAGCCGACCGTGTCGGGCGCCCCGGTGCGGCGCATGTACGCGCGCACGTGCGGGGCGAAGAAGCCGCCCGCGCCCGCGAGCAGCGGCTGCTGGAACGGGATGGGCAGCGACAGGCCCCACATGGCATTGGACTCGGACTGCTTCTCGAAGGCCAGGGTGAGCACAGTGCGGTGCACCCGCGCGGCAACGAGATTGGCGGCGACGAGTGCGGTGGAACCACCCACCGAACCCGCGGTGTGCACCCGGAGCATCGGTTTGCCGACCGCGCCGAGGGCGTCGGCGAGATAGAGCTCCGGCATCATCAGGCCCTCGAAGAAGTCGGGTGCCTTGCCGATGACGACGGCGTCGATGTCTGTCCAGGTCAGGGCGGCGTCCTCCAGCGCGCGGACGGCGGCCTCGCGGACGAGACCGGCGAGGGAAACGTCCCTGCGGGCGGAGACATGCTTGGTCTGGCCGATGCCGACGACGGCCAGGGGCTCCTTAGACATGGGCGGTCTCCCCTTCGAGGACGGCGACCAGGTTCTGCTGCAGACAGGGTCCCGATGTGGCGTGGGCCAGCGCCCTGTCGGACTCACCGCGGTGAATGCGGGCCGCGGCCTCGCCCAGCCGGATCAGCCCGGCGGCCATGACAGGGTTGGCGGCGAGCGCACCGCCGGACGGATTGACACGGACACTGCCGTCGAGCCCGAGCGCCCTGCGGAGCACGACCTCCTGAGAGGTGAACGGGGCATGCAACTCCGCGGTGTCGACGGGCCGTTCGAAGGCCCCGGCGTGTTCGGCGGCGAGCCGGGCCGACGGCGAGTCGGTCAGCTCCCGCACTCCGAGGCTGTGGGCCTCGATGCGGTGGTCGATGCCGCGGATCCAGGCGGGGCGGGTGCACAGGGCGCGCGCGGCGTCACCGGCGGCGAGGACCACGGCTGCGGCACCGTCGCCGACCGGCGGGCAGTCCCCGGTGCGCAGCGGCCGGACGACATACTCGCCGGCCGGGACGGAGCCCGCGAGCTGCGCGTGCGGATTGTCCGCGGCGGCGACGCGGTTGCGGGCAGCGATCGAGGCGAGGGCGGCCTCGTCGGTGTCGCCCGCGTCGATCAGCGCCTGGGCCTGAAGTGCGGCGAGCGCAACGGAGTCGGGCCAGAGCGGGCCGACGTAGTACGGGTCGAGCTGGCGGGTGAGGACGTCGCGCACCTCGCCGGGCGAGGACTTCCCGTACGCGTAGACAAGGGCCGTGTCGGCCTCGCCGGTCCGGAGTTTCACCCATGCCTCGTACAACGCCCAGGCGCCGTCCATCTCCACATGGGACTCGGAGATCGGCGGATGGGCGCCGACACCGTCGAGGGCCATGGTGAAGGAGAAGGCGCGACCGGCGAGGTAGTCGCTGGATCCCGAGCAGGTGAAGCCGATGTCGCGCGCCCTGAGGCCGGTCGCGTCGAGGACCTTGTGCAGGACCGGCATGACCATTTCGACTTCGGAGAGTTCGTCGGTGCGCCGCCGGTGATCCGTCTGCGCGAAGGCGACGATCGCTACGTCTCGCATCTACAGCAGCTCCTTGTACGCGTCGTAGTCGGCGTCCGGCTCTCCGGTGGGCCGGTAGTGGTCGGGGTGGCGGCTGCCCGCGGTCCAGACGGGCTCGACCCGCAGACCCATCCGCACCTGGTCGTACGGAATGCCGCCGATCCGCCCGTGCAGGGCGAGGTCGGCGCCGTCGAGGGCGATGTGGGCGTAGACGTACGGGACCTCGATGTCGAGGTTCTTCGCCTTGATGTTGACGATGCAGTACGTGGTGACGGTGCCACGCGGGCCGACCTCGACCTGTTCGGCGGTGGCGACAGCACAGGTGGGGCAGGCGCCGCGGGGCGGGACGTACACCTTGCGGCAGGACGGGCAGCGCTCGCCGACGGTGCGCTGCTCGGAGAGGGCATTGAGGTACGCGCTCTGGGCGCGGCCGGGGGTGTACGTGTAGTCGAGGCGGGCCGGGGTGACGATGCCGGTGACGGGGTCGGCGAACTCGCCGCTGTGCGGGGTGCTTTCGGTCGTCACCTCACTCTCGTACGGTTCGAAACAGGCGATGTCCGTGATGGCACCGGTCCGCTGCGGGGCCCAGCGGATCCGCACCCGCATGCCGGTGTGCACGGCTTCGGGTCCCGGCGCGTCGAGGACATGGAGCAGGGCGGTGTCGGCCCCGTCCAGCTTCACCAGCACCCAGGCGAACGGGGTCGCCAGGGGCTGGCCGCGGCGCGGGGCCGGGTTCCAGGCCCAGGTGGTGACGGTGCCGGTGGCGGCGACCTCGGTGAGTTCGCTCAGCTCCTCGGCGGTGACGGGGTCGTACTCGACGGGCGGGACCAGGACCTTGCGGTCGCCGGTCCGCACGCCGAGCACGGTCCGTTCGCGCAGCCCGGTGAGGAAGGCGCTCTGAACCGGACCGAGAGAGCGGGTGAAGGGGAACTCGACCACCAGTGGTGCGCTGAGGACGTCGGGCACGTTTGTCTCCTTGGCTCAGGCGCGCCGGTAGACGGGCGGGCGCTTCTCGGCGAAGGCGCGGGCGCCTTCCTTGGCGTCGGCGGTCGCGAAGACCGGCCAGCCACGCTTCAGTTCGGCGGCGAGCCCATCGGTCTCGGTCATTTCGGCGGTCTCGTACACGGAGGCCTTGACGGCCTCGACGGCGAGCGGGCCGCAGGCATTGATCTGCTCGGCGACGTCGAGGGCCTGTTCCAGTGCGGTGCCGTCGGGGACGACTCTGCCGATCAGCCCGATGCGGGCCGCTTCGTCGGCGCTGTACGGGCGTCCGGTGAGGAGCATTTCGAGGGCGTGGGTGCGGGCGATCTGGCGGGGCAGCCGTACCGTCGAGCCGCCGATGGGGAACAGCCCGCGCTTGACCTCGAAGAGCCCGAAGGTGGCGTTCGCACCGGCGATACGGATGTCCGTGCCCTGCAGAATCTCGGTTCCGCCCGCCACGCAGTACCCCTCGACGGCGGCGATGACCGGCTTGCGAGGGCGGTGGTGGCGCAGCATCGCCTTCCAGTGCAGATCGGGGTCGGCCGTCATCCGGTCCCGGTACTGCTCGCCCTCCATCCCCTTGCCCGCGAGGGCCTTGAGGTCCATGCCGGCGCAGAAGGAGCCCCCCGCGCCGGTGAGGACCACGGAGCGGATTCCGTCGTCCTCGTCCGCGGCCAGCCAGCCGTCGTGCAGCCCGACCAGCATCGGCAGCGAGAGCGCGTTCTTCGCCTCCGGCCTGTTCAAGGTGAGCACCAGTGTGGCGCCTTCGCGCTGCACGGTGAGGTGTTCCGTACCACCCATTGCCTGCCTCCCGTTTCCAGATCTAGAACAGGTTGCAGTAGGTGGGGATCCAGTTCAATAGTTTTCTGACAGTCAGTCAGATTTCTTCGGCAGCGCCTCTTCCCAGTTGCGCCGGTCGGCGCTCTAATGACCGCCGGACCACTCAGCATCCGGGGTCAGGAGGAACGGTGGAGTACAACCTTGCCGACCTGTTCGAGTCGGTCGTCGACGCGGTCCTGGATCGCGAGGCGCTCGTGTATCTCGACCATCCCGGTACAGGTGCCGAGCGGCGGCTCACCTACGCGGAGCTGGACGCCGCCGCCAACCGGATCGCGCACCATCTGATCGACGCGGGCCTGACCCCCGGCGAGCACCTCGGACTCCACCTCTACAACGGCATCGAGTACCTCCAGACCGTGCTGGCCTGCCTCAAGGCGCGGATCGTCCCGGTCAATGTCAACTACCGGTATGTGGAGGACGAGTTGGCCTACCTCTACCGGGACGCGGATCTGGCGGCCCTGGTCTTCGACGCGGAGTTCGACGAGCGGGTCGCGGCCGCCGCGCCGAAGGCACGCAGGCTCCGCCATCTCGTTCGGGTCGGTACGCCGGTGGCGGGCACCCCGGGGCCGGATGCCGTGGCGTTCGCCGATGCCGAGCGGGCCGGGGATCCCGGGCGCGGCTTCGCGCCCCGATCGGCCGACGACCAGTTCATCATCTACACCGGTGGCACCACGGGCATGCCCAAGGGCGTGATGTGGCGCCAGGAGGACCTCTTCTTCTCCGGTCTCGGCGGCGGCGCGCCGACCGGTTACCCGGTGAAGACCCCGCAGGAGCTGGCCGAGCGGGTCGCCGCGGGCGGCGACGGCATCACCTTCTTCCCGACTCCCCCACTGATGCACGGCACCTCGACGCTGACCGCGTTCATCGGTTTCAACTTCGGGCAGCGGGTCGTCATCCACCGCAAGTTCGTGCCCGAGGAGGTGCTCCGCACGATCGAGAAGGAGAAGGTCACCAGCGTGTCGCTGGTCGGTGACGCGATGCTGCGACCACTGATCGACGCACTGAGGGGGCCGTTGAAGGCCACCGACTGCTCGTCGCTGTTCTCCGTCTCCAGCTCGGGCGCGATCATGTCCGACTCGGTGCGCGCGGAGTTCCAGTCACTGGTGCCCACCGTGATGCTGCTCAACAACTTCGGCTCGTCGGAGTCCGGCTTCAACGGCACGGCAACGGCCGACTCGGGGCCGGAGAACGGGTTCCGTATCCAGGTCAACTCCCGTACGGCAGTGGTCGATCCGGCGACGTACGAACCGGTGGAGCCGGGCGAGCCGGGCCGGATCGCCCAGCGGGGCCACGTACCGCTCGGCTACTACAACGACCCGCACAAGACCGCGCAGACGTTCTTCCACAAGGGCGACGAGCGATGGGTGCTGCTCGGCGACATGGCCACCGTCGACGCGGACGGCATCGTCACGGTCCTCGGCCGTGGCTCCCAGTGCATCAACACCGGAGGCGAGAAGGTGTACCCGGAGGAGGTCGAACAGGCGCTCAAGTCCCATCCGGACGTGTACGACGCGCTGGTCGCCGGGGTCCCGGACGAACGGTGGGGGAACCACGTCGCGGCGGTGGTGCAACTACGGGAGGGCGCGGCCGAACCCTCGCTCGACGATGTCCAGGCACACTGCCGGACCCGGCTCGCCGGATACAAGATCCCCCGGCAGCTGGTGATCGCCCCGCTGATCCAGCGCTCGCCGAGCGGCAAGGCCGACTACCGGTGGGCCCGCTCGGTCGTCGCACCCGGCCGCGGACCGCAGGCCTGAGCGCCCGCCCCTGATCCCGGCCCGCCCCCGGGTGCAAGGACAGCCACCGAGCCGTGCAATCTCACCCGAATGCGCCGCCGCGCGTCCACCACTTGCGCGCAGCGACTGTCCCGACGTAAGCCATTCGGGCACGTGATGTCTCCAACCGCTCACCCTGCGTGGCATCGGGGGGTGTTCGCCCATAGTTTCGGCTCATGGAGAAACGTCACATCAAACAGCTCTTGTGTCTCGCAGCCGTGTCGGCCAGCGCAGTGGGCGCCGCTGTTCCGGCCTGTACCGCGGCTGCTTCGCGTTCCGTGGACTCCCCGGTCGTGCGCGTGGTGCGTTCGGGCCAGTCGATCCAGGCCGCGGTGGATGCCGCCCGGCCGGGTGACACGATCGACATCCGGCCCGGCACCTACCACGAGAGCATTCTGATCAAGAAGGCGCGCCTGACCCTGCGCGGCGCCCCGGGCGCGACCGTGCTCGTGCCGCGCGCGACCGGAACCAAGGCAGCCAACGCCTGCGCGCAGGCCGGCAACGGCATCTGTGTCCAGGGCACGTCCAAGAAGACCGTCGACGGTGTGCGTATCCGTTCGCTGACCGTCTCCGGATTCAAGAAGAACGGAGTCTGGGCCTCCTGGACCGACGGACTGTCGGTCCGGCAGGTGACGTCCCGGTCCAACGGCATCTGGGGCATCGCCCAGGAGCGGTCCACCCGCTCCGATATCCGGAGCAACACCGCCCGCTCCAACGGCGACGCCGGCATCTTCGTCGCCAACACCGTGGACGAGGAGGGTGGCGCAACCGACACCCGGGGCACCAGGGTCCAGGGCAACACGCTGACGGACAACCGGATCGGCCTCACCGCCCGCCGGGTCCGCAACCTCTCGATCCGCGACAACACGTTCACCGGCAACTGCAGCGGCGTCTTCGTCGTCGGCGACGAGGGCAAGCCGCAAGCCGGGGCAATGTCCATCCACAACAACCGGGTCACCAAGAACAACAAGTTCTGCGTCAAGACCGAGCGACTGCCCGCCATCCAGGGATCCGGGATCATCCTCACCGGCACCGTGGACACCGATGTGCGCTCGAACATCGTCGAGAACAACGTGGGCGCCACACCGCTCTCGGGCGGAATCGTGCTGTTCAAGAGCTTCGTGGGCGCTCACAACACCGGCAACACCATCAGCGACAACCGGGCGATGGGCAACCGGCCCGCGGACCTGACCAACCAGGAGACCGGACAACGCAACAGCTTCGCCGACAACGTATGCGCGACGTCCGCACCGGCCGGAATGTGCTGACCCATATTCCCCCGCACTAGGAGAAGCGAGACGGTATGACCACCGTGAGCACCACCCCCACCACCACCCCCATCGCCACCACCCCCCTCACCCCGCATCCGGGGATGCGGCTGCGTGAAATCGTCTTCGGCGCGGCCTGCGCCGCCGCCGTGCGTGCGGCGGCGCGGCTCGGCGTCGCCGACGCGCTCGGAGAGACGCCCGCCGGCGCGGAGGAGCTCGCGGCGGAGCTGAGCACCGAGCCGATGCCGCTGAAGCGGCTGCTGCGTGCCCTGTCCTGCTACGGGATCTTCGCCGAGACCGAGGACGGCACGTTCGTCCACACCGACATGTCCCGGCTGTTGCGCGAGGACGACCCGAACAGCCTGCGGTACATCTCCCTGTGGTGCACCGAGCCCTGGACCTGGGAGGTCTGGCCCCGCCTGGACGACGCGGTGCGCTCGGGCACGAGCGTCTTCCCCGAGGTGTTCGGCAAGGGGTTCTTCGACTACCTGCACGAGGACGCACACGAGTCGGCCCAGGTGTTCAACCGGGCAATGACCACCTCCAGCATGCAGTCCGCGCTGGAGGTCGCCGAACTCCTCGACCTCGCCGAGGTGTCCGAGGTCGCCGACATCGGCGGCGGTCAGGGACACGTGCTCGCCAGCCTGCTGGAGAAGCACCCGTCGGTCCGCGGAACGCTGATGGATCTGCCGGGCGTGGTGGCGCGGGCGGACGCCCGGCTCCGGGACGGCGGCCCGCTCGCCGGACGGACCCGCATCGTCGCCGGGGACTGCCGCGAGGAGATCCCCGTCCAAGCCGATCTCTACATCATCAAGAACATCCTGGAATGGGATGACGAGAGCACCCGCAAGACCCTGCGCAATGTGATGGCGGCGGCCCGCCCGGGGGCCCGGGTCGTGATCATCGAGAACCTGGTCGACGACACGCCGTCGATGCGGTTCACCACAGCCATGGATCTGCTGCTGCTCCTCAATGTCGGCGGAGCGAAGCACACCAGGGAGAGTCTGATGAGCCGGATGGCGGAGGCCGGCCTGATCGTCGGCGACATCAGTCCGGTCAACGCGTATCTGCACGCGTTCGAATGCGTCGTCCCCGCCTGACCCGTTCGCTCCTCGGACCGTGGAACTCCGGGACGTGGAATCGCCCCGGGTCCGGCTCTTCAGCCGGTCCCGGGGCAATCGTTCGTACCTGCTCAGGCAGTGGAGTCGCGCTCCCACCGGTAGAACTCGTGCGCCATCGCATCCTTCGGACCACGCCAGGTCTTCGGGTCGTACGGGCTGATGAAGGCGGTGAGCTTGTCGCTGAGGTCCCTGAACTCAGGGTGCTGGTGCACCTTGGCGATCTCCGGGCCGGGCGGCCGGTCGGACTCGATCAGATGCAGGTACACGTCGCCGAACTGGAACAGCTTGCGCCGGCTGACGCCGACGAGGTGCGGCAGTTCACTGCCGTCCGAGGCGGCGAACAGTTCGGCGATGTCCGGTGCCGAATCCGGTGCCATACGGGCGACGATCAGAGCATGGTGCATCGGGAGGATGCCTTTCTGGTACCCGCCGGTGCCTCGCCGGGCGGCGGGGTGGCCGGACGTGGACGGGCGAAACGTCAGCGGGCGCTGACAGGGGCGGTGCGCCGCTCACGGTCGCGCTGCTCGATCTTGTCCCGGATGAGTTCCATCTGGACGCGGGAGTTGCGGTTGATGTTGTCGGTCATCCACGCGTCGTCGACGGGTGCGTCGGGCCGCATCGCGAAGTCCTGCTCCCAGTGCAGCTTCGTGCCGCCGGGGACCTCCGAGTACACCCAGCGGATGTTCATGTGCTGGAAGGGTCCGGGCTCGACCCGGCGGGCGACGACCGTACGCGCGGCGCGGTCGGTGGTGCGCTCGGAGACCCAGCTCCAGACCTTGTCGTTCTCGTCGGGATGCATGGTCAGCCGGAACTTCGTCGTCTCACCGTCCCGCTCGAGGACATCGACGGACGCGTACTCGCTGAACAGCCGCGGCCAGTTCTCGAGGTCGTTCGTCACGTCCCAGACCAGGTCCAGAGGGGCGGCGATGGTGATCTCGTTCTCGGTGTGTCCGGACACTTCAGGCTCCTGTCACGAGGTTGTTGTTGACCAGGTCGAGGAATTCACGGGGGGTCTTGCAGCGGTCCGCGTCGGCGGGGAGCGCCTGGCCGTGCCGGTTCTCCAGCACACCCACGATGCCGAGGAGTCCGAGCGAGTCCAGGCCGAACTCGTCGAAGCCGGACGCGGGCCGGCTCTCCATGTCCTGCGGGTCGACGGTGACTCCCGCGCCCTTCTTCATCAGAGCGGCCAGCTCCTGGTACGTCAGTGGATTGGTCATGAGGGGCTTCTCCTTCTCACGCGTGGGTGTCAGTGGGGTGCCGCAGCACGAGCGCCGCGTTCGATCCCATGAGGCCGCGGCTCAGCACGAGCGCCGTCCGCAGCTCGGCGGGGCGCGCCCGGCCGGTGACCACGTCGAGGTCGTGGCACACGTCGACCACATTGGGGGTGGGCGGTATCAGACCGTCCTCCATGGCCAGCACTGCGGACGCCACGTCCATCACCGGCGCTCCGCAGTAGGCCCTGCCGATCCCGCTCTTGGGCGCCGTGACCGGCACGCGCCTGCCGTGCGCGCCGAGCGCGTCGGCGATGGCCAGTGCCTCGGCACGGTCCGCGGCAGGTACGCCCAGCGCGTCCGCGAAGATCACGTCGATCTCCTCCGGCGCGCAGTCGGCCTCCCGGAGCGCACCGCTGATCGCCCGGGACAGGCCCTCCCGGGACTCCGCCCACCGGGACGCCCCGGTGAACGTCGCGGCATGGCCCGCCAGTTCGGCACGGACCTTGGCCCCGCGGCGCAGTACCGCTCCTTCTTCCTCGACCACGAGCATGGCGCCGCCCTCGGCCGGCACGAAGCCGCAGGCGTCAACCGTGAAGGGGCGGTACGCCCGTGCGGGATCGTCGCAGACACTCAGGTCCTCGTACCCGAGCTGGCAGACGACCGAGTACGGGGCCAGGGGTGCCTCGGCCGCGCCGACGACCATGGCGTCGGCGCCGCGGCGGATGGACCGGGCTGCGTGCGCCAGTGCGTCCAGGCCGCCGGCCTCGTCACTGGCGACGACGGCGCACGGCCCCTTGAAGCCGCCCCGGATGGAGATCTGGCCGGTGCTGGCGGCGTAGAACCAGGCGATGGACTGGTAGGGGCCCACGTACTTGGACCCCTGACCCCACAGCCGTTGCAGTTCGCGCTGGCCGAACTCGCCACCGCCCGACCCGGCTGCGGTCACCACTCCCACGCCGTACGGGGCGCTCTCGTAGTCGGCCCGGCCGAGCCGGGCGTCGTCGAGAGCGAGGTCCGCCGCGGCCATCGCGAAGTGCGTGAACCGGTCGGTCTGTACGAGGTAGCGTTCTTCGACCAGCTCCACCGGGTCGAATCCCCTGACCTCCCCTGCAACCCGCAGCGGCAGATGTTCGCAGCCTTCGCGGGTGACGTGGTCGAGGACGTTCATCCCTTCCAACGTCCTCTTCCAGAACGATTCCGTGGTCGTGCCGTTGGGGGCGACGACACCAATGCCCGTGACGACGGTGCGCCGGGCCTCTCGGACGCTCATCGTGTCCTCCCACCTGTTCTGGTCAGGGCCACCGCGGACTGGAAGCCCCCGAAGCCGCTGCCGACCGACAGGACGCTGCGCAGCTTCAGGGGACGTGCAGTACGCGGCACGTAGTCGAGGTCGCACTCCGGGTCCGGGGTCTCGTAGTTCGCCGTCGGCGGCACTGTCTGGTTGACCAGCGCAAGCACGCAGGCGGCGATCTCGATGGCACCGATGGCTCCGAGTGAGTGACCGACCATGGACTTGATGGAGCTCATGGGCACGTTGTAGGCGTGTGCGCCCAGGGCCCGTTTCACCGCGGCCGTCTCATGCCGGTCGTTCTGCTTGGTGCCGGAGCCGTGCGCGTTGACGTAGTCGATCTCCGAACCGTCGATACGGGCGTGACCCAGGGCCCGGTTGATGGCCTCGGCCATCTCCAGCCCCTCGGGCGTCAGCCCGGTCATGTGATAAGCGTTGCCGAAGGTGGCGTATCCGGCGATCTCGCAGTAGACGGTCGCGCCGCGGGCGCGGGCGTGTTCCAGCTCCTCCAGGACGAGCACGGCTCCGCCCTCGCCCATGACGAAGCCGTCCCGGCGGGCGTCGAACGGTCGGGAGGCGTGCTCCGGGTCGTCGTTGTTCGCCGAGGTCGCCTTGATCGCGTCGAAGCAGGCCACCGTGATGGGGGTGATCGGCGAGTCGGACGCGCCGGCGATGCACACGTCGACACGGCCCTCCTCGATGGACTGGAAGGCGTACCCGATCGCGTCGAGGCCGGAGGTGCAGCCCGTCGAGACGGTCTGCACCGGGCCGTGCGCGCCGACCTTCTCGGCCACCGCCGAGGCGAGGGAGCTGGGCGAGAAGGCCCGCTCCAGGTGGCGGCCCGCCGGGCGGTGGTCGACGTCCCAGCGGGCGCCGCTGCCGCTGACGGCGACGTAGTCGTGCTCCAGTCGGGTGGTGCCCCCGACTGCCGTGCCTAGCGACACGCCGATCCGCCAGGGATCCACCTTCTCCACATCGAGCTCCGCGTCGCCGAGGGCTTCCCGGGCGGCGACCAGTGCGAACTGGACGTACCGGTCCGCGCGTGCGACCTCCTCCTCGTCGAGGCCGTGATCCGCCGGGTCGAAGTCGCACTCGGCGGCGATCCGGGAGCGGAACCCGGCCGGATCGAAGAGGGTGATGCCCCGTGTCGCGGTGCGTCCATTCGCGAGGAGGTCCCAGAAGGACGGCGCGCCGATTCCACCCGGGGCGACGACGCCGACCCCGGTGACCGCCACGCGCCGCGTCATGAAGCGGCCTCAGCTCGTTCTGGCGGCGCGGCCCGGTCCGCCGTCTCGGTCTGCTCCGTGTCGACGTGGCCGAGCTCCGGGCGCGGGGCGAGCGGGCCGAGGTGGAACACCATGCGCGCTTCCACGTCGCCCACGTTGCGGAAGCGGTGGCGTACATGCGGAGGGATCAGCAGACCCTGGTCGGGGCGCAGGGCATGCGGTTCACCGTCCAGGTCCACCTCCAGGAGACCGTTCACGACGTACACGAACTCCTCGGAGTACGGGTGGTAGTGCTCGCCGATGCGGTCGCCGGGCTGCACGATGGCCAGCCCCATGAAGCCGCTGGTGGCGCCCACCGCTGTCGGCGTGAGCATGGCGCGCAGATCGCCTCCGCGCCTGCGATTGGGCTGGGTCTCACTGAGGTCCACGATGCGTGGCCGGTGCGTGGTCATGACTGCTTTCCTCCTGGCGCAGTGCGCGTGATGGTGACGGGTTGAGCGAGAACCCCCCAGGTGCTGACGCGCGGCTCAGGACTCCGCGGCCCGCCGATCGGTGATCAGCTTCATCTCGGCATGCGTGATGAAGCGGGAGATCTCCCGGTCGTTCGTGGGGACGGCGTTGGCGTCCTCGTCGAGGAGGCGTCCGAGTCTGGCCACCTTGCCGGGGCCGTCGACACCGACCGCCTGGGCGGCCTGGGCGTCGAGCGGGCCGACGGCTTCGAGGAGCCGGACGACGATGTCGTCGCGCTGGAAGATGGTGCTGCTGTCGATCGGGCTCGTCGTGTCGTCGGCGGCCTCTTCGTCGTGGCCGGCCAGGAGCCGGGCGAGCGCCATGCCGCAGCCCTCCTTGGCCTGGTAGAAGAGCGCGTGACGGCGGATCTCGGCGGGGTTGTGCCTGCCCCGCGTCACGTGGTGGACCGTGGGGAGCGCTGCCCGGGTGAAGAACATCCGGGCGGAATTGGGATCGGTGAGGTCCCGGTCCTGCTCCAGGTACGGGTTGATGGCTTCCTCGACGGCCCTGACCTCGGGCTGCCGGGACACGTGACGCAGCGCCGCGAGGAGGTCTCCCTCGACCTCCACCGCCCGTACGACGCGGTTGCCGTGCATGAACAGCGAGGTGCGGCGCAGCCGGGTGTGCTCGTCGACCCGTGCCTGCGGTGAGTCGTAGTCGGCGAGAATCTTGGCGACAATCTCCTCGGTGCCCGGCCGGACGGTGAACGTGAGCGCGTGGCGGACCACACCGTCACCCAGTCGCGGCGAGGCCTGCAGGCCGCCCTTGGCCGACTCCGGCAATGCCTCGAAGGCGCTGCCGGTCTCGCGCAGGATGCTGTAGCGCAGCGAGCGGGTGTCGCGTACGCAGCTGTGCAGGGGCTGGACCGTCTTGACGTGTTCCTCGCTGTTGACCCAGGCGAGGAAGGGCGGCGCACTCTCCCATTCGCTGGTGATGAGCCACTGGGAGGGGTTCTCGATCGACTGGCACAGCTGGTCGCTGATGTGTCCGGGGACGGATGCCACTTGGTTGCGCATATCCTCATACGCCTCCAGGAATTGCTTCTGGGCTCCGTCGTGCAGATCGAGCAGCAGAACGATCCGCAGCCTTGAGCCGTCGAAGGCGGACTGCGAGATCCGTTCCGAGAGGGTGGTCATGTTGCGCTCTCCTTCGAGACGGTGCGGTGGCCGGATCGGTTGGCCGGCCGTCGGTTGTCGAGTGGAATCGGAGCGGGGTTTCTCCCGGCGGATGTGTACGGTCCGCCCCCGGACCGCGGGCATCTCTCCGTGACCGATCGTGAAACGCTGGTCCGCCTGACGCGAGATTTATGAACCGTTCAGGTGAGCAGCGCTCCGGCGGCCGTCCGAACGGCTCCCACAAGGGCATGGACAGTGCATCTGTACGGCGTCCTAGCGGGAGCAACTGATGAACGAGAACGTCGACCACCGCGTACCAGTCCTCATCGTGGGAGGCTCCCTGGTGGGCCTGTCCGCATCGCTTTTCCTCGGCAGGCTCGGCGTCGAGCATCTGCTGGTCGAGAAGCACGCGGCCACCTCTACACATCCGCGGGGGCGCGGCAACAATGTCCGGACCATGGAGGTGTTCCGCACGGCGGGGGTGGATCAGCGAATCCGGGAGGCCGCGTCGGTCCTCGCGGACAACCACGGCATCCTGCAGGCGGGGTCGCTGACCGGCGACGACCAGGAGTGGCTGTTCAAGGAGATCGACCCGGGTGGCGGACTCGCCCGGTTCAGCCCGAGCGGCTGGTGCCTGTGCAGCCAGAACGATCTGGAGCCGGTGCTGCTGGCCCAGGCGCGTGAGCAGGGCGGTGATCTGAGGTTCTCCACCGAGCTGCTGAGTTTCGACTCGGACGGGTCAGCGGTGGACGCGGTGCTGAAGAACCGGGAGACCGGCGAGCACACGACCGTCCGCGCCGACTACCTCATCGCGGCCGACGGCCCGCGCAGTCCGATCAGGGAACAGCTGCGGATCGGCCAGTCGGGCCCCGGCGACCTGTTCCACAACGTCAGCATCACCTTCCGGTCCAAGAAGCTCGCCGATGTGCTGGGCGACCGGCGGTTCATCGTGTGCTACCTCACGAACCCGGCTGCGGACGGCGCCCTGCTGCCCGTGGACAACGAGCAGGACTGGGTGTTCCACGCGCCGTGGAAGCCCGAACAGGGCGAGACCCTGGAGGACTTCACCGCCGAGCGGTGCGCGGACCACATCCGCCGGGCGACGGGCGCCCCGGACATCGATGTGGAGATCACCGGCAAGGCCCCGTGGCATGCCGCGGAGCGCGTCGCCGACCGCTACGGCTCCGGCCGGGTGTTCCTCGCCGGCGACTCGGCCCACGAAATGTCCCCCACTGGGGCGTTCGGCTCCAACACCGGTATTCAGGACGCGCACAACCTCGCCTGGAAGCTCGCCGCCGTGCTGCGCGGCGAGGCCGGTCCGGGACTGCTGGACACGTACGAGGCGGAGCGGCTGCCGGTGGCGCGGGCGACGAGCGAGCGGGCCTCGGCCCGTTCCGCGGAGCACAGCCACCCCGGTTATGCCCCGGCTCCCGGTGTGGGCGGCGGGAAGCAGGGCGGCCTGCTGCCGGTGGCGCTGGGGTACCGCTATGTCCGTGGCGCCGTGATGGGCGTCGACCCCGAGCAGCCCGTGGTGCCGCGCGGTATGCAGCTGACGGGTGACCCCGGCTCCCGGGCCCCGCATCTGTGGGTCCGTCAGTCCGGTGAGCGCAAGTCCACACTGGATCTGTACGAGCGCACGTTCGTGCTGCTCTGCGACGGCGGGGATGTGGCGTGGCGGCGTGCGGCCGCGCGCGTTGCCGACCGGCTGTCGCTGCGGCTCGACGCGTTCGGCATCGGCCCCGGATCCGATCTGCAGCCGGAGAACGGCGCGGACTGGGCCGAGGCGCACGGCACGACCGCCGAGGGCGCGGTGCTGGTGCGCCCCGACGGCTTCGTGGCCTGGCGGTCGGCCGGTTCCGTACCCGATCCGGAGGCGACCCTGCACGAGGTCCTGGCCACCCTGCTCAGCCGCGACTGATCCCGACGGAGTCCCGCGGAACCCGTCGCCGATGTCTCAGTCCATGCCGAACGACCTCAGCGCCGCGAGAAATTCGGTGGGCCGGGCGGCGTGGACGAGATGTCCGGCATCGATGGTGACGAACCGGCAGCCGGGGATCTGCTGAGCCATTCGGGCGAGTTGATCCTGTGGGAGGTGGCTGCCGGGCCCTCCGCCGATGACGAGTGTCGGGGCCGTGATCTCGCCGAGGCGCTCACGGCCCGTCGGATCGGGGTCGTTGAGCTGGACATCGATCGACGGGACGACCGGCCAGTCGAAGTCGAGCTCCTCGTCCGGGCGTTCGGCGGGCAGGCGGGGCGGGTCGAGCGGAATGAGTGGCGGGGCTTCTTCAATGACGAGTCTGCCGATCAGTCCGGGTTCGCGTTCGGCGAGCAGATAGGCGGCGGCGCCGCCCATCGAGTGCCCGACGACGGTGGCGCCGGCCAGATTGCGGGCCTCCATGAAGGCGTGCAGATCGTCGCGGAACAGCTCGAAGGAATAGCGGCCGGTCCAGTCGCTGAGTCCGTGGCCGCGGAAGTCGAATGCGTACACCCGGTGGTCGGCGGCGAGTTGTCCGGCGATCTCCGTCCAGTCCCGGCTGTTGCCGCCCCGCCCATGAGCGAGAACGACGGGCGGTGCGAAAGGATCGCCCCAGACGCGGTACGCGAGCCGTATGCCGCCGGCCTGCACGCTGTGGACCTCGGGGTCGAGGAACGCGCGGACGGTACGGACGAACGCGCCGGGGTCGTCGAGCCACGGGAGGTGCGCGGCGCCGCGCTGCACGGCGAACTCGGCCTGCGGGAAGAGCGCGGCCAGTTCGGCGGCGCGGTCGGGGGTCGGTCCTGCGTCGTACTCCCCCGCGAGGACGAGCACCGGGACGGGCAGGTTGCGCAGTGCGGCAACGGTGGCTGCCGTGTCGAAGGCGCCGTCCTGGTAGTAGGCGGCCATCGCCTGAGCATTGCGCTGTGTCGCCTTCCCGGAGGCATGCGCCTGAGCTGCCGCGTCCCACCGTCCGTAGGAGAACGGTTCGACCGCCGCCCACTGCTCGCTCCCCCCGCGTCCGGCCTGGATCTCCTTCAGTGCGGTGGCTCCGGCCTCGTACCAGGGTTCACCGCTGCGCAGCGCGAAGGCCTCGGTCCGGTCCTGGTCGGTTACCTCCACCCCGACGGCCCTGGCTCCCGGGGTGACGAGCGTGAGCGAGCGCAGCCGCTGCGGGTACCGGGCGGCGTAGAGCTCGACGAGATTGCCGGAGGCGGAGTGGCCGAGCAGATCGATGCGCTCCATGCGCAGGTGCACGCGCAGCGCCTCGATGTCGTCGACGAGGCGATCGCAGCGGTATGTCGCGGGGTCGTCGGGCACCGCGGAGTCGCCCGTCCCCCGCAGATCGAGCAGCACCAACTGCCGGTGGGCGGAGAGTCCGCCCAGGTCGCCGAGGTAGACGGCGGCCTGCATCGGCCCGCCGGGCACACAGATCAGTGGCTCGCCCTCGCCCTGGAGGTGGTAGGTGAGCTCGGTCCCGTCATACGTGTGAAAGATCGGCATGTATGCCATCCAAACAGGCACGGTGCCGGGCTGCACCGGTGTTCGGTGTGAGCGTATCCGCGCTGCGGGACGGCCCCTGCGCGCACGATTGTGTCGCCCCCCTTGCCAGGCCGTGGATCATCCTGAATTACTGCTCCCGTGAGGATCGACCGAATGATCGGTCGTCTACTCGGGACGAGGGAGATCCGGATGACGACTCTGCTGGACGCGGCGGAACGGCTCGACCGCAAGGAGTTGGAGGCGCTGCAGCTGGGGCGTCTGCGCGCCACACTTCACCATGCGTACGACCACGTCGGCTTCTACCGCGCGGCGTTCGACGCGGCGGGGCTGCGCCCGGACGACTGCCGCAGCCTTGCCGACCTGGCCCGCTTCCCGTTCACGACGAAGGCCGATCTGCGGGACAACTACCCGTTCGGCATGTTCGCGGTACCGGAGGACCAGGTACGGCGCATCCACGCTTCCAGCGGGACGACGGGCCGTCCCACCGTCGTCGGCTACACCCAGGCGGATCTGGACATCTGGGCGGATGTGGTCGCCCGCTCGATCCGGGCGGCCGGCGGCCGCCCCGGCCAGAAGGTCCATGTGGCGTACGGGTACGGGCTGTTCACCGGTGGGCTCGGGGCGCACTACGGGGCGGAGCGGCTCGGCTGCACGGTCATCCCCGCATCCGGCGGCATGACGGCCCGCCAGGTGCAGCTGATCCAGGACTTCCGGCCGGAGATCATCATGATCATGCCGTCGTACATGCTCACGCTCCTCGACGAGTTCGAGCGGCAGGGCGTCGATCCGCGTACGACATCGCTGAAGGTCGGGATATTCGGTGCCGAGCCGTGGACGCAGGAGATGCGCCGGGAGATCGAGGAGCGGTTCGCGATCGACGCGGTCGACATCTACGGCCTGTCGGAGGTGATCGGCCCGGGTGTCGCCCAGGAGTGCGTCGAGACGAAGGACGGACTGCACATCTGGGAGGACCACTTCTATCCGGAGGTCGTCGACCCGCTCACCGGTGAGGTGCTGCCGGAGGGCGAGGAGGGTGAGCTCGTCTTCACCTCACTCACCAAGGAGGCCATGCCGGTGATCCGCTACCGGACCCGGGATCTGACCCGGCTGCTGCCCGGCACGGCCAGGGTCTTCCGACGGATGGAGAAGGTCACCGGGCGCAGCGACGACCTGGTGATCCTGCGCGGGGTGAATCTCTTCCCGACCCAGATCGAGGAGATCGTGCTGCGTACACCGGGGGTGGCGCCGCACTTCCAGCTCCGGCTGACCCGCGAGGGCCGGCTCGACGCGCTGACGGTGCGGGCGGAGGCGCGGGCGGAGTCGACGCCGGACCAGCGGGCGGCCGCCGCGCTCGCGATCGCAACGGCCGTCAAGGAGGGCATCGGAGTGTCGGTGGGGGTCGAGATCGTCGACCCCGAGACGCTGGAGCGGTCGGTCGGCAAGTTCAAGCGGATCGTGGACGAGCGCGGCGGGCGCTGAGCGCGCGCCGCTGAGCCGGTGTGTCAGCTGCGGCGCGATCATGAACCAGGTCGTGCGAACCGGTCCCTGAGCTCGCGCTTGAGGATCTTTCCGCTGGCGTTACGTGGCAGCTCGTCCACGAAGAGGACCTTCTTCGGGGCCTTGAAGTGGGCGAGCCGTTCCCGTACGTGGTCGAGCAGCTGCTGTTCCGTGGCGTCCTCGCGCAGCACCACGACGGCGGTGACGGCCTCGATCCAGCGTTCGTCGGGCAGCCCGACGACGGCTGTCTCCGCGACGGCGGGGTGGGTGTAGAGGGCGTCCTCGACCTGGCGGGAGGCGACGAGGACGCCGCCGGAGTTGATGACGTCCTTCACCCGGTCGACGACGGTGAAGAAGCCTTCGCGGTCACGGACCGCGAGGTCGCCGGAGTGGAACCAGCCGTCGCGGAACGCCTCGGCGGTCTCCTCCGGTTTTTCCCAGTAGCCCTCGCACAGCTGCGGAGAGCGGTAGACGACCTCGCCCGCCGTCCCGTCGGGGACCTCCTTGCCGTGCTCGTCGACGACCCGCGCCTCGACGAAGAGCACCGGCCGGCCGCAGGAGTCCATCCGGCCCTCGTGCTCGTCGGGCCCGAGGACCGTGGCGAGCGGGCCGATCTCGCTCTGGCCGAAGCAGTTGTAGAAGGCGAGCGCGGGCAACCGCTCACGGAGCCGTTCCAGCACCGGGACCGGCATGATCGACGCCCCGTAGTACGCCTTGCGCAGCCCGCCGAGGTCGCGGGTGGCGAACTCCGGGTGGTTGGCGAGGCCGATCCAGACGGTGGGCGGGGCGAACAGGCTGTCCGCCTGCCCGGCCTCGACAAGGTCGAAGATCCGGCCCGCTTCGGGCGCGTCGAGGATGGTGTTCTCCGCACCGACCGCGAGGTAGGGCAGCAGGAACACATGCATCTGCGCGGAGTGGTAGAGCGGCAGCGAGTGGACGGGCCGGTCGGTGGGGCGCAGGTCGAGAGCGGCGATCGCGCTGACGTACTCGTGGACGAGGGCGCCGTGCGTCATCATCGCGCCCTTGGGAAGCGCGGTGGTGCCCGAGGTGTACAGCAGCTGCACCAGGTCGCCGGCGGCCGGTTCCCGTTCGGCGGTGAAGGGGCGCGGAGTGGCGAGTTCATCGAGGAGGGAGTGCGGCGCGTCGCGCAGCGGACGTACGGCGAAACCGGCCGGGATCCGGTCGGCCAGATCCGGATCGGTGAGGACGAGCGTGCTGCCCGACTGCTGCAGGATGTATGTCAGGTCGTCGCCCGTGAGGTTCTGGTTGACCGGCACATGGACGAGGCCGGCGCGGGCGCAGGCGAGGTACGCGATCAGGTACGCGTCGGAGTTGTGTGCGTACGAGGCGACCCGGTCACCGGGGTGCAGGCCGTGTTCGGCGCGGAGGACGGCGGCCGCGGTGCTGACCGCCGTGTCGAGGGCCCGGTAGGTCCAGGACCGCTCCGCGTAGCGCACGGCGGTGCGCTCGGGGGTGCGCCGGGCGCTGCGCGTCACGACACCGTCGGCTGTGGAGCTGCGTACACCTGTCATGACGTGATCCTGTGCGGCCGGCACCCGGCGGTCAAGGGTTCGGATACCGGCCACGATGTTGACAGGGGTACGCGGGTGCTGGCTGAGTTGCGCGTGGTGTCTCGGGAGTTCCGAGCAACCGCCTTTCATACCCGCACAGTTGGGAGGACCCTTGCCCCTCCGAAACCGTCTGAGACTTCTCGCGGTATCCGGTCTCGCTCTGTTCACCGTGTCGGCGTCCCTGCCACCGGCCGCGGCCGTTCCCTCGCACGACCCGCACCCGTCGCGCGGCGGGCTGTCCGCCGTGATCCGCTACACCGAGTACGGCATCCCGCACATCGTGGCGAAGGACTACGCGAATCTCGGGTTCGGTAACGGCTGGGCGCAGGCCGCCGACCAGGTGTGCACGCTCGCCGACGGCTTTGTGACGCTGCGCGGCGAGCGGTCCAGGTACTTCGGTCCGGACGCGGCGCCGGACGGCTCACTGTCCTCCGCGACAAAGAATCTCTCCAGCGATCTCTACTTCCGCGGGATACGCGACAGCCGCACCGTCGAGAAACTGCTGAAAGTGCCCGCTCCGGCAGGTCAGAGCCATGACGTGAAGGAGCTGGAGCGCGGCTGGGCGGCCGGGTACAACGCGTGGCTGGCGCAGAACCGGATCACTGATCCGGCCTGCCGGGGCGCCGAATGGGTGCGGCCGGTGACGACCCTGGACGTCGCAACCCGCGCCTTCGCGCTCTCCGTGCTGGGCGGTCAGGGCCGCGGGATCGACGGCATCACGGCGGCGCAGCCGCCCACCGGCACGTCGGCGTCGCCCGGTGTCCCGCCGGACGACGCGGCGCAGGCGGCGCAGCGGCTGCTGTCCACGCAGAACGCGGACATGGGCTCCAACGCAGTCGCGTTCCGCGGCAGTTCGACGGCGAACGGGCGTGGCCTGCTGCTGGGCAATCCGCACTATCCGTGGCAGGGCGGGCGGCGGTTCTGGCAGTCGCAGCAGACCATCCCCGGGGAGCTGAATGTGGCGGGCGGTTCGCTGCTCGGCTCGGCGACCGTGTCGATCGGGCACAACGCGAACATCGCGTGGAGCCACACCGTCGCCACCGGTGTCACCCTCAATCTGCATCAGCTGACCCTCGACCCGGCCGATCCGACCGTGTATCTGGTGGACGGCAAGCCGGAGCGGATGGTGAAGCGCACGGTCTCGGTGGCGGTGAAGGGCGGCGCCGCGGTGACCCGCACCCAATGGTGGACCCGGTACGGTCCGGTCGTCACCTCGCTGGCTGCCGGACTGCCGCTGCCGTGGACGGTGACGTCCGCGTACGCGCTCAATGACCCGAACGCCACAAACCTGCGGTCCTCGGACACCGGTCTCGGGTTCAGCAAGGCGCGCAGCACCGCGGACATCCAGACCGCGTTGCGCCGTACCCAGGGGCTGCCGTGGGTGAACACCATCGCCGCCGATTCGTCGGGGCATTCGTTCTTCTCCCAGTCACAGGTGCTGCCGAGGATCACGGACGAGCTCGCGCAGCAGTGCTCCACCCCGCTCGGCCGGGCGACGTACCCCTCGTCGGGGCTCGCGGTGCTGGACGGGTCGAGGAGCGACTGTGCGCTGGGTTCGGATCCGGACGCGGTGCAGCCCGGCATCTTCGGACCGGGCCGGATGCCGACCGTCAAGGACGCCCCGTACGTCGAGAACTCCAACGACAGTGCCTGGCTGACCAATGCCGACGCGCCGCTGACCGGCTTCGAGCGGGTCTTCGGGACGGTTGCCGCGCCCCGGTCGATGCGGACCCGGGGCGCGATCGAGGATGTGTCGGCGATGGCGGCGAAGGGCCGGCTGACCGTCGGCGACCTGCAGGACCAGCAGTACGAGAACCGCGCCCCGGCCGGAGATCTGGCCGCGGCCGACCTGGCGCGCGCCTGCGCCGAGCTGCCCGGCGGACGTGCCGTCGGCAGTGACGGGACAGCGGTCGACGTGTCGGCCGCGTGCGGTGTGCTGGCGCGCTGGGACCGGAAGGTCGACACCGGCAGCCGGGGCGCGCTGCTCTTCGACCGTTTCTGGCGCAGGGCCACGACGGTGCCCCAGGCGCAGCTGTGGAAGGTGCCCTTCTCCGCCGCGGACCCGGTCCGCACCCCGAACACACTGAACACCTCGGCGCCGGGCGTCACTTCGGCGCTCGCCGACGCGGTCGCCGAACTGCGCGCGGCCAAGATCGCCCTGGACGCACCGCTGGGCGCATACCAGGGGGTCGTACGGAACGGGAAGCGCATCGCGGTCGGCGGCGGTACGGAGCCCCTCGGCATCTGGAACAAGACGGAGCCGGTGTGGGACGCGGCGAGCGGCGGCTACACGGAGGTGTCGGCCGGCTCCAGCTATATCCAGGCGGTCGGCTGGGACGGCTCCACGTGCCCGGTGGCCCGTACCCTGCTGACGTACTCCCAGTCCTCGAACCCGACGTCTCCGCACTTCAGCGACCAGACCGAGCTCTACTCGGGTGAGCGCTGGGTGACGTCCCGGTTCTGCGAGAAGGACATCGCCCACTCGCCCGCGCTGCGGGTGGTGCGGGTGCACGAGCACCGGTAGCGCGCCGTGGGCGGGTACCCTGACCGGAGGCGGCAGGGTACCGGCCCGTCGGTCACAGGTCCCGCCGGTGGGCTTCCCAATAGGGGTCGCGCAGCCGTCGCTTGTACAGCTTGCCGTTCGGGTCGCGCGGCATCGTCTCGATGAAGTCGACGCTCTTGGGGCGTTTGTATCCGGCGAGCCGCTGTGCGCAGTGGGCGAGGATCTCGGAGGCGAACCCGTCGCCAGGCAGGTGCCCTTCGGCCGGTTCGACGACCGCCTTGACCTCCTCGCCCCATTCGGCGTGCGGGATGCCGAAGACGGCGGCGTCGGCGACCGCGGGGTGGGCGAGGAGGGCGGCCTCGATCTCGGCGGGGTAGATGTTCACACCGCCCGAGATGATCATGTCGATCTTGCGGTCGCGCAGGAAGAGATAGCCGTCCTCATCGAGAATGCCTAGGTCACCAACGGTGAAGAAGTCACCGATGCGGCTCTTCTCCGTCTTGCTCCTGTCCTTGTGGTAGCTGAAGCCGCCGGTGCTCATCTTCATGTAGACGGTGCCCAGTTCGCCCGGAGGAAGGCGCTCGCCGTCGTCGTCGAAGACGGCGAGTTCGCTGATCGGCCAGGCCTTCCCGACCGTGCCCGGCTTCTTCAGCCAGTCCTCGGCGGTGGCGAATGCCCCGCCGCCCTCACTGGCGGCGTAGTACTCCTCGACGCATTGCCCCCACCAGTCGATCATGGCGCGTTTGACGTGGTCGGGGCAGGGGGCCGCGCCATGGATGGCATGCCGCATGGAGGTGACGTCGTACCGCTCCTTCACCTCGTCGGGCAGGGCGAGGAGGCGGTGGAACTGGGTGGGGACCATGTGCGTGTGCGTGCAGCGGTGGGCATCGATGACCCGCAGCATCTCCTGAGGCGCCCACTTGTCCATCAGCACCAGGGGGTGCCCGATGTGCAGGGCGGCGCCCGCGAACTGGAGCACGGCGGTGTGGTAGAGCGGCGAGCAGACCAGGTGGACGTTGTCGTCGGACGGCCTGATGCCGAAAATGCCGAGGAAGCCGCCGAGATGGCTCTCCTCCGGGAGTCGGCCGGGCAGCGGGCGACGGATGCCGCGCGGCCGGCCGGTGGTGCCGGAGGTGTAGTTCATGACCCAGCCGAGCGTGCGGTCGTCGGGCGGAGCGTCGGACTGCCCTTCGAGCAGTTCGGCGTAGGGACGGAAGCCGTCGACCTCGCCGACGGCGTACCGCTGGCTCGCGGGCTGCTTCGCCTCGTCCGCGGCGGCGGTCGCGGCGTCGGTGAACCGCTCGTGCGCGATCAGCACCTTGGAGCCGGAGTCGGAGACGATCCAGGCGATCTCGGGGCCGACGAGATGGTGATTGACGGGTATGAGGTAGAAACCGGCCTGTGCGGCAGCGAGGTAGGCGGTGAAGAATTCGACGCCGTTGGGGAGGACGACGGCGAACGCGTCGCCCTGCCGGAGCCCGGCCGCGCGCAGCCCGTGGACCAGGCGGTTGGCCGCGGCGTGCAGCCGGCCCGCCGTCCAGGTCTCCCCGTCGGGCGCCACGAGGACCGTACGGTCGGGGTCGGCGGTGGCCTGGGCCCAGAAGCCGTTCGGCGATTGGTTCATGCGACGCTCCGTCCGGCGATGCGGTTGATCCGGTCCACGGCGCGCTCGAAACCGCGGGTCAGGTCGTCGAAGACGGCCTGCACGCTGCGTTCGGTGTTCATCCTGCCGACGATCTGGCCGACGGGGGTGCCGAGCAGCGCGCCGGTCTCGTACTTCTGGATACGGGAGACGGCCTCGGCCACCAGCAGCCCCTGGAGCGGCATGGGAAGCGTGCCGGGTCCCGACGGGTCGTCCCAGGCGTCGGTCCATTCGGTACGGAGCTGGCGGGCGGGTTTACCGGTGAGGGCTCGGGAGCGAACGGTGTCTCCGGAGCCTGCGGCAAGGAGTTTGCGGGTCAGCGCGCGGGAGTGGAGGTCGGCTTCCTCGGTGGTCAGCCAGAGCGATCCGAGCCAGACGCCCTGCGCTCCGAGGGCGAGTCCGGCGGCGATCTGTTCTCCGCTGCCGATGCCTCCGGCGGCGAGGACGGGGAGCGGCCCCACGGCGTCGACGACGTCGGGGACGAGGACCATGGAGGCGATCTCTCCGGTGTGGCCGCCCGCTTCGTATCCCTGGGCGACGACGATGTCGATGCCCGCGTCCGCGTGGTGCCGGGCGTGTTTGGCGCTTCCGGCGAGGGCTGCGACGAGAACGTCCCCGTCGTGGGCGCGTTGCACGACGTCCGCAGGTGGCGAACCGAGGGCGTTGGCAAGCAGCTTGATGGGGTACTCGAAGGCGACGTCGAGCTGGTTGCGGGCGACCTCCTCCATCCATCCCGTGATCCGCCAGCCGGAGGCCTCGCCCTCGGCGAGTTCGGGGACGCCGCGCTTGGCGAGGGTGTCCTTGACGAACTGGCGGTGTCCGGCCGGAATCATCGCCTCGACATCGGCCTCGGTCACCCCCTCCACCTTTCTGGCGGGCATGACGACATCGAGGCCGTACGGCTTGCCGTCGGTGTGCTCCTGAATCCAGTCGAGGTCGCGCGCGAGGTCGTCCGGGGCGGTGTAGCGGACCGCGCCGAGCACGCCGAACCCGCCGGCCCGGCTGATGGCCGCAGCCACCGCTGGGAACGGCGTGAAGCCGAAGATGGCGTGCTCGACTCCCAGTTTCTTGCTCAGCTCCGTCTCCATGGGCGGCAGGATGCCGCAGTCGGACATCCGAAGGAAGAGATTTTCTGATGAAGTGTCAGATTCTTTGTGGCGCCGGGGGCCTCCGGGACGGCAGGGGTGACAGTAATCTCTGCGGTGGCAGGAAGTTTCACCGCAGGGCTCGATAACGAAAGTAACTTTCACCCGGTAGGAAGGGGTTCCGGATGACCGAGGACGCAACCGGCACAGGGATCAGCCGACGCAGGCTGAGCGGCGGGATGCTGGCACTGGGCGGGGCGCTCGCCCTGGCGCCGATCCCGTTCGCGGCGACGGCGTCGGCCATGGAATCGGGGGCGGGAACATCGGGAGCGGGGACGGATGCCACGCACGGTCGGACGACGCTGCGACGCGGTTCCGCCGCCCGCGCGGGCCTGTTGCAGGGGCCGCTGGACCAATTGGTCACCGACGCCGAGAAGTTCCTCACCGCCTCCCCCAAGCACCCGTGGTACGCGGGCGCGGTGCTGCTCGCGGGGCGCGGCGGCACGGTGGCACTGCACCGGCCGATCGGCAAGGCGGTGCGGTACGCGGCGTACGACGAGAAGACCGACACCGGGGTGGAGTTCCCGGCGGACCAGCAGATCGCGATGGCCGAGGACACGGTCTTCGATCTCGCGTCGGTGTCGAAGCTGTTCACCTCGATCCTGGCCGTGCAGCAGATCGAGCGCGGGGCGCTGGAGCTGGAGGCGAAGGTCGCCTCATATCTGCCCGACTTCGCGGGGGGCGGCAAGCAGGACATAACGATCCGTCAGCTGCTCACGCACACCTCAGGTTTCCGTGCCTGGATTCCGCTCTACAAGGAGCCGACACGGGAGGGAAAGCTGGGGCTGCTGTGGACCGAGGTCCCGGCCAACCCGCCCGGCACCGTGTATCTCTACTCCGACCTCAATCTGATCTCGTTGCAGCTGGTCCTGGAGAAGATCACCGGCCGCACCCAGGATGTCCTGCTCCGCGAGGAGATCACCGCTCCGCTCGGTATGCACCGCACTCGTTACAACCCGCCCGCCGCCTGGAAGCCGAAGATCGCGGCGACCGAGGATGCCCGGCTGCCCTGGTCCGGCCTGAACCGCGGCCTCGTCTGGGGCGAGGTGCACGACGAGAACGCGTACAGCCTGGACGGGGTCGCAGGCCACGCCGGAGTCTTCTCCTGCGCCTGGGACCTGGCGATCCTCGCCCGAACACTGCTCAACGGCGGCGTCTACGGACGCGCGAGGATCCTCTCCGACGAGTCCGTGGACCTCCTGTTCACCGACTTCAACACCGCGTTCCCGGGTGATGCGCACGGGCTCGGCTTCGAGCTCTACCAGCACTGGTACATGGGGGCGATGGCCACGCCGCGCACCGCGGGCCACACCGGTTTCACGGGCACGAGCCTGGTCCTCGATCCGACGACCGACTCGTTCCTCATCGTGCTGGGCAACTCGGTGCACCCGGTGCGCAGCTGGCGCTCCGGCAGCGCACCACGGGTCGCCACCGCGAACCAGATGGCGCGAGCGGTGGCCGTGCGCCCGGCCCGGGGCCGTACCGCGTGGTTCTCCGGCATGGCGAGCGCCGCGTCCGCCACGCTCGCGCTGCCCGTGCTGCGTCCGGTGTCGTCGCGTGCCGCGCTGAGCTGCGCGCTGTGGTGGGACACCGAGCCGGGCTCCGACTTCCTGTTCCTGGAGGCCTCTTCGGACGCCGGGGCGACCTGGCAGCCGGTGCCGTTCACCACCGTACCGACAGCGGCCGAACACCACGGGACGGAGCCCGAACCGCATCCGGCGGGCTCCGTATCCGGCTGGTCGGGCCGGGTCTGGCACCGGCTGGACGCGGACATTGCCGCCTGGCGCGACAAGGAGGTGCGGCTGCGGTGGCGGTACACCACGGACCAGCTGTACGTCGGACGCGGGGCGTACGTGGACGGCATCCGGGTCAAGGACGACGGCCGTACGGTCTTCGACGACAGCAGAGCCGGCGACGCGGGACGTATCGAGGCCAACGGGTGGACGGTGTCCTCGGACTGAGGCTGGCCGTCCCGGCCGGCGGGAGACGTTGATCAGGACGCCAGGCTGCCGGCCGGTTCGGCCGGCAGCCTGGCGTCAGGACGACGGGACGAGCAGATGAACAGCGAGTGCGGTGATCAGCGTGCTGGAGGCCAGTGCGGTGACGAGCCGTCCTCGATGGCTCGTCAGGGCGCGACCGAGCAGCGCTCCCCCACCGGCAAGCACCAGTTGCCAGCCCGCGGATGCGGCGAAGGCGGCGAGGACGAACACCGACTGTTCCCAGTGGTCCGGATCCGCAGCGGTCGTCCGGCTGCCGAGGACCAGCGCCGCGAAGTAGATCACGGTGGCGGGGTTCAGGATCGTCATTCCGAGGAGCCCCAGATAGGCCCGCGCGGCGCCGAGGGGTGCCCCGTCGGTCCGGACTGCCGAATACCGCTTGCGGTACCTGCCGATTGCCGTGGCCCCGCTCCGGGCCGCCAGCGCGACGAGCACCAGAGCCGAAACCCAGCGAAGGGGCAGCGCGACGGGCTCGATGACATGGGTGAGCGACGAACCTCCGACGACCGCGATCAGCGCATAGAGGCCGTCGGCCGTCGCGACACCGAGCGCGGCTGCGGAACCGGTCTTCAGAGACGTCCGGGCCGTGAGGGTCACCAGATAGGCCCCGACCGCTCCGATCGGCATGGCAATGCCCAAGCCGGCCAGGAGCCCCGCGACCAGGGCGGCCGTCACGCGTGCAGGAAGGCAGGCCTCCGCAGGGGGCCGGGCTGCTGCTGGACCCGGACCGGTCGGGCGGCGGCGAGGGTCAGCGACGGGAGGACGGTGATCGAGTTCATGAGCAGATGATGGGGGCGGCAGGGGGCGCGGGCAACGCAATTTCTGTCAGCCACTACGCTGCTCGCCCATGACTGAACCCACCTACCTGAGCACCACCCGGGCGTCCTACGACACCGTCGCCGTGGACTACGCGGAACTCCTGAGAACGGAACTCGGATACAGGCCGCTGGACCGGGCGATGCTGGCCGCATTCGTCGAACTCGTGCAGGCGTCCGAGGCCGGACCGGTCGCCGACATCGGATGCGGCCCCGGCCGGGTGACGGGGCACCTGCGGTCCCTGGGGCTGACCGCACGCGGCATCGACCTGTCGCCGGAGATGATCGCGGTGGCCCGTCGGACCTATCCGGACCTTCGTTTCGATGTGGGTTCGATGAACGCGCTGAATCTCGAGGACGGCGGTCTCGGCGGCATCGTCGCCTGGTACTCCATCATCCACACCCCGCCGGAGCTGTTGCCGGAGGTGTTCGCCGAGTTCCACCGGGTGCTGGCCCCGGGCGGCCATCTGCTGCTCGCCTTCAAAGCCGGTGACGAGATCCGGCACCTGGAACACGCGTACGGCCATCCCCTGGCGCTGGATGTCTACTGGCTGGAACCCGAGCGTGTGTCGGAGCTGCTGAGCCGGGCCGGATTCGTCGTGGACGCCAGGCTCGTGCGCGAGGCGGGCAGGAACGAGGCGGGCCCTCAGGCCTACCTCATGGTCCGCAGACCGGCGAACCCGTAGTCGGCGGGTCCGTCCCGTCCCCCTCGCTACGGGGCGTCCGGCCTCCGGTCGACGGGCTGGATCCCGGCCCGCCGTGCGACGTTCTCGCTGTGCTCCAGGTGGACGCGCCCCTTCTCGCCGAGCTGTCCGAGTACGCCCGCGAGGACCGTCTCGACCGTGGCCGGCGTCGGCACCATGCTGTCGTACGGCGACGGGGCGGCCACCCGGCTGGGCAGGACGACGTCGGCGAGAGCCAGGCATCGGTGAACAGCACGATCTTGCTGCCGCACTGCCTGGCCACCTCGGTGATGACGACCTTGTCCGGTTCGTAGCGGCGGTAGTCGAACACCACGAGGACGTCCTGTCTGCCCAGGCCCGCGAGTACAGCGGTCCGTTCCACGTCCCGGTCCGGCAGGATCACCACATCACCGCGCAACTCGCCTTCGGCGCGCGCCGTTCCCGGCCCGTCGTCGTCCTGTGCCCGAGGCGGTGTGCTGCCGTATCCGCGCGTGCTGTACAGCGCCAGCGGTGAGGCCCTGCGTTCGTCGAGCTCCTCGCGCAGGGCCGCCTGGAAGTCAGGAAACCCCTTGTGGCCGAGCCTGTTGACGAAGCGGATCGCCGTGGGGCGCTCACACCGGCCCGTTCAACGGGCTTGCGGGAGGCTTCGGATCCAGATGGTCGCTGCGCGGAGATTCAGTCCGGCGAGGTAGCTCTCTGGGTGTCTTGCCATAGCGGGTGGCGATGCCTCGCCAGGCTTTCATCCTGTTGATGGCGCGCTCAATCGTGTTGCGGTCGCGGTAGAGGTCGGTGTCGAGGGTGAGGGGCGGACCTCCCTGGCTGCCCTTCTTCCTGCGGTTGGCGGCCTGGTCCTTCTTTTCGGGGATGACCGCCTTTTCGGGGATGACCGCCTTGGTGCGGCGTTTGCGCAGGTGGGCGCGGTTGGCGCGGGAGGAGTAGGTCTTGTCGCCAGCCACCGCGGCGGGCCGGGTAGAGGCCGGTCATGGTCTGCTCGGGGCCCTACCGCTCACTGGCAGGCTTGCCCGCGTCCCGCTGGGGCACCTCGCAGTCCTGCCTCACCTCTCCCGCACCGGGCGGCCACGGGCCACTGGGGTGACCCGGGGCGACAACGGCACCCCTGAACGGCGCGGGTCCGGGGAACCGATCCCGGATACGCGTTTGATCGCGTCAGAGAACCGAAACGCCGGGCGCGGAGAGCGCTGACGGGCGGGGATCTCCGAGCCATGCCCCCAGCGCTTGAGGGAGATTGCAATGAGCGGCACTTCGGCCTTGCCGACACCGTCCGGTCCATACCTGGACAGCGGGTTGCTGCCCGCCGACTTCTACGCCTATGAGGAACTGCTGTCGGACGGGGAGCGGGAGAAGATCGAGTCCGTCCGCGAGTTCCTCCGCACGCAGGTCGCCCCGATCGTCGACGACTACTGGGCCCGGGCCGAGTTCCCCTTCCAGTTGGTCGAGGGCTTCGGCGGGCTCGGTCTTCTGGACTGGGCCGAGCCGGACTCCCCGGAATCCAAGCCGAGCAACCTCTTCGCGGGCTTCATCGCGATGGAGCTCGGGCACGCCGACGCGTCCATGGCGACGTTCTTCGGCGTGCACTCGGGTCTGGCCATGGGCACCATCCTCAGCTGCGGCTCCGACGACCAGAAGCGGCGGTGGCTGCCGGCCATGAGCCGCCTCGAGAAGATCGGCGCCTTCGCGTTGACCGAGCCGCACGGCGGCTCCGACGTGGCCGGGGGCCTGCAGACCACCGCGCGTCGCGACGGCGACGCGTGGATCCTCGATGGAGCGAAGCGGTGGATCGGAAACGCGACGTTCGCCGACCTCGTCGTCGTCTGGGCCCGCGATGTCGAGACGCATCACGTACTGGGCTTCGTCGTGGAGAAGGACACCCCCGGGTTCACCGCGACGAAGATCGAGAACAAGATGGCGCTGCGGATCGTGCAGAACGCCGACATCGTGCTCGACGGCTGCCGCGTTCCGGAGGCCAACCGGCTGCAGAACGCGAACTCGTTCAAGGACACCGCCGAGATCCTGCGCCGGACGCGCAGCGGGGTGGCGTGGCAGGCGGTGGGAGTGATGTTCGGCGCCTACGAGATCGCCCTGCAGTACGCGAAGGAGCGTGAGCAGTTCGGGCGCCCGATCGGGGGCTTCCAGCTCGTACAGGACCTGCTGGTGAAGATGCTCGGCAACGCCACGGCCTCCTGCGGGATGGTGACGCGTCTGGCCCAGTTGCAGGATGCCGGGGTCTACCGCGACGAGCAGTCCGCCCTGGCGAAGGCCTACTGCACCGTGCGGATGCGCGAGAACGTGGGGTGGGCGCGGGAACTGCTGGCAGGCAACGGCATCATCCTCGACTACAAGGTCGGGCGCTTCGTCGCCGACGCGGAGGCCCTGTACTCGTACGAGGGCACGCGGGAGATCCAGACCCTCATCGTCGGACGTGCCGTGACCGGCGGCCTGAGCGCCTTCGTGAGGTGACGAAGATGACCACCGAATCCGTCTTCACCGGCCTGAAAGTCCTCGACGCGTCGAGCTTCATCGCGGGTCCTGCCGCGGCCACCGTGCTGTCCGACTTCGGAGCGGACGTCATCAAGATCGAGCCGCCGGGGAAGGGCGACCCCCAGCGGCGGCTGAGCTCCGTGCCGCCCAGTCCCCGGGCACAGGCCAACTACAGCTGGCACCTCGCCAACCGCAACAAGCGCGGCATGGTGATCGACCTGAAGTCACCGGCGGCCACCGCGGTCCTCAAGCGCCTCGTCGAGTGGGCCGACGTGGTGATCACCAACTTCCCGCACGGCACACGCGAGAAGCTGCACCTCGGTTACGACGAAGTCTCGGGCTGGAACCCGCGGGTCGTCTACGCCGACATCACCGGCTTCGGGGACACCGGCCCCGACGCCGGGCAGCCGGGCTTCGACCTGACCGCCGCCTGGTCGCGCAGCGGACTGCTGGCCTCCACCCGGGACGCGGGAGCCCCGCCGACGGTGCCGGTCTGGGGCAGCGGCGACTACATGTCGGCGATCGCGATCTACGCGGCGATCGTGACCGCCCTGTACCGCCGTGAGCGCACGGGACAAGGAGCCAGTGTCGGGACGTCGCTGCTCGCCGCGGGCATCTGGGCCACGGGAACGCTCGTGGCCGGCGCGCTCGCCGGCGGCACGCCGTTCGAGCTGCACGACCGGAATGCGCCGGCGAACCCGCTGATCAACCCCTACCGGACCGCGGACGACGAGTGGTTCATGCTGGTCGCCTCACCCCCGCACTGGCCGGGACTGACGCGGGCCATCGGGCACCCCGAGCTGCTCGAGGATCCCCGTTTCGCGGACGTCGAGGGCTTCGTCAAGAACTCCACCGCGCTGAGCGAGCTGCTCGACGCCGAGTTCCGCACGCAGCCCTTCACCCACTGGAAGGACGCCCTGGGCCAGGAACGCGTCACCTACAGCCTCATTCAGACGCCGGAGCAGGCCGCGCAGGACCCGCAGTTGCGCGCGAACGACATCGTGGTGCCGCTGGAAGGAGTCAGCGGGCTCAAGGAAACCATCAGCAGTCCGGTCAACCTCCGAGGGGTGCCGAAGGTGCCGGCGAAGCGAGCGCCCGATCTGGGCGAGCACAACGACGAGATCCTCGCCGAGCTGGGATTCGGCCCCGCCGAGATCGCCGAGCTGCGCGCCCAGGGAACGATCCCCGGCACGACGGAAGGCGAGGCGTCGCAATGAGCACGGCCTCCGAAGCGTCCGACAGGGTGCTCCACGAGCGCCGCGCCGGCGTGCTGACCATCACCCTCAACCGCCCGGCGCAGAAGAACGCCATCGACCACGAGGTCGCGGTACAGCTGGCGGCCGCCGTGGATCTGCTCGACGCGAACCCGGATCTCTCGGTCGGCGTACTCACGGGCGCGGGCGGGGTGTTCAGCGCGGGCATGGACCTCAAGGCATTCGCCAAGGGCGAGCTGCCCCTGCTGCCGGGCCGGGGACTGGGCGGGCTCACCCGCGCGGTGGTGCGCAAGCCGTTGATCGCCGCGGTCGAGGGCTGGGCGCTGGGCGGCGGCTTCGAGCTGGTGCTCGCCTGCGACCTGATCGTCGCGGCAGAGGATGCCCGGTTCGGGTTTCCCGAGGTCATGCGCGGTCTCGTGGCAGCAGAGGGCGGACTGGTCAGGCTGCCACGCCGCCTTCCCTACCACGTCGCCGTGCGCGTACTGCTCACGGGCGAACCGCTGTCCGCCTCCGAAGGCAAGGAGTACGGGCTCGTCAATGAGCTGACCCCACCCGGCGGCGCGCTGGACGTGGCCCACGAGCTGGCGGGGCGCATCGCGCGGAACGCCCCGCTGGCGCTGGCGGCCGTCAAGGAGGTCCTGCGCGAAACGCAGAGCCTGAACGAGAGCGACGCGTTCAGGCGGCAGGACGAGCTCACGCACGGGCTGGCCACAAGCGAGGACGCGCGGGAAGGCGCGCGAGCGTTCGCGGAGAGGCGCGCCCCCGTCTGGCACGGCCGCTGATGCCGGCCGCGTCAGCCTCTTCCCTTCCCCCGCAGCCCGTGTCCGAGTTCCAGGAGCAGTGACCAGCCATGAACGTGCACAAACCCGTCCAGCGCGTGGCGATCGTCGGGACCGGCACCATCGGTGCGAGCTGGGCGACGCACTACCTCGTCCGAGGCTTCGATGTCACGGCCACCGACCCCGCCCCCACCGCGGAGGCGGCCCTGCGGTCGTACGTGGAGGCGGCATGGGACGCGGCTGCCTCGATCGGTCTCGCGCCCGACGCCTCGCCCGATCGCCTGAGCTTCACCGCGGACCGGCGTCAGGCCGTCGCGGACGCCGACTTCGTACAGGAGAACGCGCCGGAGCGCCCGGAGCTCAAGGTCCGGCTGTTCGCCGACATCGACGATGCCACGCCGCCGGACGCGATCATCGCGTCGAGTTCGTCGGGCATCACGATGAGCGTCATCCAGGCCGAGTGCCGGCGTCCGGAGCGGACCGTCATCGGTCATCCCTTCAACCCGCCGCACATCGTCCCGCTGGTCGAGGTCGTCGGTGGAACCAGGACCGCCCCGGAGACGATCCGGGACGCCATGTCGTTCTACGCCGCGATCGGCAAGAAGCCGATTCACCTCAAGAAGGAGCTTCCCGGGCACGTCGCCAACCGTATCCAGGCCGCGCTGTACCGCGAGGTCGTGTACCTGGTCCAGGAGGGAGTGCTCGACGTGGCGGACTCCGACGACGCGGTGTCCTGGGGGCCGGGGCTCAGATGGGGCGTCATGGGCCCCCATCTGCTGTGGCATCTTGGCGGAGGGGCGGGCGGCATCCAGCACTTCATGGACACCCTCATGCCGCGGATGGCGGCGTCCTGGGAGGAACTGGGCACCCCCGAGTTCACACCCGAGCTCAAAGAGGAGATCGTGGGCGGCGTCCTGGAGGAGGCGGACGGCCACTCGGTCGACGAACTGGCCGCCCGGCGCGACGCGATGCTCTCGGCCCTGCTCGCCGTGCGCGCCCAGTACGACCCGTCCGGCCCTCCGAGCGCCGCAGCCGGTCAAAGGGCGAAGGAGGGACCGTGACGGGGGGCCAGGAGAGACTGTTCGTGCTCGAGGCCAGCAGTGGCGGTCGGCTGTTCTCCGTGAACCCCGACGGTTCCGACAAGAAGGTCGTCGTCACCGGGTGCAGGATCCCCGACGGCGTCGCCGTCGATGTCGTGGCCGGGCACATCTACTGGACCAACATGGGCCTACCGCCGCAGAACGACGGCTCGATCGAGCGCGTGGACCTGGACGGAGGCAACCGGACGACGATCGTCCCGAGCGGCGTCACGTACACGCCCAAGCAGCTCCACTTCGAGGCCGCGGGCCGGAAGCTGTACTGGGGTGATCGCGAGGGCATGCGCGTGATGCGCTGCGACCTCGACGGCTCGAACGTCGAGACCCTCGTGCAGACGGGACAGGGAGACGACGACCGCCGCGACGAGACCAGGTGGTGCGTGGGAGTCGCCGTCGACCCTGTCGGTGGGCACCTCTACTGGACACAGAAGGGCCCGAGCGACGCGGGGCTCGGGAAGATCCTGCGGGCCGGAGTCGATCTGCCCTCCGGGGAGAGAGCGGCCGAACGCGGCGACATCGAGGTGCTGTTCGAGGAGCTGCCGGAGCCGATCGACCTGGAACTCGACCTCGCGGAGCGCATGCTGTATTGGACGGATCGCGGGGACCCGCCGCGGGGCAACAGCGTGAACCGCTCGCCGATGGACCTGCCGGACAGGCGATGGACGCCCGAGATCCTGTTGACCCACCTCATGGAAGGCATCGGCCTCGCCCTCGATCCGGACGACGGCCGCATGTACGTGACCGACCTGGCCGGGACCGTCTACGCGGCCGATCTCGACGGATCGAACCGGACGGAGATCCTCGTCCTGCAGGGCAACCTCACCGGCATCGCCCGTGCCGTGCTGCCGACCGGGCGGCGGGCCGGGTGCGGGGGCGGCCGACGGGCAGGAGGACCCGTACCTTCGTCAGGACGGGGATGAATTGGGGGCTGTCAGCAGCCTGCCCGGCGGTCAGGAGAAGCGCCACGGCCGACAGCGCCGGTCAGCGGCCAGGTGGATTTTACTGCACTCGTCCTCGGCACGGCCGGCGTCCTGGCCGCCGCCGGCGTCCTCTCGCTCGCCGGCAGCGCGAACGCTGCGAGCACCCTCGGCGCCTCGGCCGCGGCCAAGGGCGGGTACTTCGGTACGGCGGTGGCCGCGAATCACCTCGGTGAGGCTCAGTACGCCTCCACGCTGGACACCGAGTTCAACGCGGTGACGCCCGAGAGCAGCGCGGGGTGCCGATCGACTGCGCGGAGTTCCAGTCGCACTTCAACAGCAACTCGCCCGTCCCCAGTGACTACCAGGCCAACCGGCATCACGGTCTGGGGCATCCCCGACAAGTACTCGTGGCGCAGCAGTGGCACCCCGCTGCTGTTCGACAACAACTACGGCAAGAAGCCCGCGTACGACGCGGTGCTCGCCGCACTCGGCGGCAGCACCCCCGGCGGCGGCACGCGCGGCGCCACCTGCACGGCGACCTGCACGCGTACCGATACCTGGAGCGACCGCTACAACGGGCAGGTGACGATGAAGGCCGGCAGTTCCGCGATCACCAACTGGTCCGTACCGGTGACCCTGACCTCGCCGCAGAAGGTCTCCACGACCTGGAACGGCACTCCCGGCTGGGACGCCAGCGGAAACGTGATGACCATGAAGCCGAACGGCAACGGCAGTCTGGCGGCAGGAGCGTCGACGGCCTTCGGGTTCACGGTCATGACAAACGGCAGCTCGGCGACACCCTCCATCGGTGCCTGCACCGCCTCTTGATGAAACGTCAGAAGTGAACAAACGCAGGGCATGGCGATTCCCGATCGCCACGCCCTGCGCCGGTGTACGGAACAGGGCGGGGTGCGGAAGCGGCGGGCAGTGTCCGGATTCCGGCTATCCCACGAGCGGCTGTCCGGCCCCCGTCGACGCAGGGAGGGTGGCGCCGGGCAGAACGGGCACTGCGACCGGGGCCGGCGCCGTCGACTCCCGTACGACCAGACGCGGCCGGATGAGCAGGGAACGCCCGGCCACCGGGGCCGAGTCGATCCTGGCCCGCAGCTGCTGGAACGTCTCGGCTGCCATCTCCGGCAGCGGCTGGCGGACCGTGGTGAGCGGCGGTTCGAAGAGGTCGGCGAGCAGAATGTCGTCGAAGCCGACCACCGAGACGTCCTGTCCGGCGCTGCGCCCCGCATCCTTCGCCCCCCGGCAGATCCCGATCGCGCACATGTCGTTGATGGCGACGAAAGCGGTGGGCGGGTGCGGTCCGGACAGGAGCTCCCGCGCCGCTCTGCGGCCCAGTTCGGCGGCGTCCTTGTCGCCGAACTCGGTCGTGTCGGCGCCCGGCCAGACCACCGCGTCGGCCGGGTCGAGCCCCGCCGATTCCAGGGCGGCACGGAAACCGCGCAATCGCTCGCGGCGGTTGACACTGTTGACCGACCCGGAGATGAACGCCAGCCGCCGGTGGCCGAGTTCGATGAGATGACGCGTGGCGAGTTCGGAACCCATCGCGTTGTCCACGCTGATGGAGGACAGTGACGGCGGGTCACCCGCCTGGGCGGTGCGGTCGAAGGCAACCATCTTCAGGCCGCGGCCGAGCAGCGGTGCCACATGGTCGAGCGACGGCAGCGAGGAACAGAGCACCACCCCGCTCACCCCGTCGGCGAGCAACTCCTCGCTGTACTTGAGCTCGCGGGCCGGATCACGCTCGCTGTTGCAGAGCAGTACGTGGTACCCCTCGGTGAGCGCAATGGCCTCCAACTCGCGGGCGAGCGACCCCCAGAAGGGGTTGGCTACCGATGGCACGATGAGACCGATGACCTTGATCCGGCCGGTCCGCAGCATCCTTGCCGCACGGTTGGGCCGGTAGCTCAGCTGCTCGATCGCCTGCTCGACTCGGGCCAGGGTGGCCGCCTGCATACGGTCCGTACGTCCGTTGAGGACGTTCGAGACCGTGCTCGCGGAGACCCCAGCGGCCTCCGCGACCTGATGGATCGTTACCCCGCTCATGCCACCTCCGGTTCGGAACCCATTGCACGATCCCAGTGTACCGATTTACTGAACTCTCTTCACCGGCACACTCGTTAACTTCCTTGAAAATTCTTGTGCATCAGCTGTTGACGTCCCTCTTGAGGCGTTCCTAGCATCAGTGCATCGATTTACCAGTGACATCTTCGGCCAGGGCGGCAGCGGCTGGCTGGACTCCTGGTGGGCGCTCATCGTCCCTGGCGCCGTGACCCCGTTCGCCGTCTTTCTCTTCCGCCAGTTCTACCTGGATCTTCCGGTGGAGCTGGAGGAGGCAGCCCGGCTGGACGGGCTCGGCGAGTTCCGGATCTACGCACGGATCATGACGCCGCAGGTCAAGCCCGCACTCACCACGGTGGCGCTGCTGACCTTCGAGTCGTCCTGGAACAACTTCCTCTGGCCACTGCTGGTGACCTGCACGGACAGCCTGCGGGTGATCCAGGTCGGGCTCTCCGTCTTCAAGACGGAGAACGGCACCCAGTGGCACTTCCTGATGGCGGGCACGACGCTCGCCACCCTCCCCATGGTCGTTCTCTTCCTCATCGGCCAGCGCTATTTCGTGCAGGGCTTTGCAACTGCCGGTCTCAAGTGACCGGTTCCGGTCCTGAGCGGCCGGTTATCGAAAGGGTGACCCCCATGTCTGCTGATCTCAACGGATCCCGCGCACTGGTGACAGGAGCGGGCCACGGCATCGGCCGCGCCATCGCCGTCGCCCTCGCCGAGGCCGGCGCCGATATCGCCGTCCACTACCACTCCTCGGCCGACGAGGCCGTGAAGACGGTCTCCGCGATCGAGGCGCTGGGCCGCAGGGCGAAGGCGTTCCAGGCCGACGTGACCGTGGCGACGGACGTCGACCGGGTCGTCGAGGAGGCGACCGGCTTCCTCGGCGGTCTGGACGTCTTGGTCTGCAACGCGGGCCATCTGATCGGCCGCGCCACGATCGCCGAGATGACCGACGACCACTTCGACCGGGTGATCTCCACCAACCTGACGTCGACGTTCCGTACGGTGCGGGCCGCGCTGCCGCATCTGACGAAGTCGTCGGCCGGTCGCATCATCACCATGTCCTCGCTGGCCGCGCACAACGGCGGCGGCCCCGGTTCGGTGGCGTACGCGGCGGCCAAGGCCGGTGTCCGCGGCTTCACCAAGGGGCTGGCCAAGGAACTCGGCGGTACCGGGATCACGGTCAACACCGTCGCCCCGGGCTTCATCAAGGGCACCGCCTTCCACGACACGTTCACCGCGCCGGAGGCGCAGCAGTCGATGGAGGCGGGCATCCCCGTGGGCCGGGCCGGCACGCCGGAGGATGTGGCCGCGGCCGTCGTCCACCTCGCGTCGCCGTCGTCCGGCTTCCTCACCGCCACCACGGTGGACATCGACGGTGGCGTATGGCCGCGTTGAGGCGGATCGCCCGGGAGCGCGGCGGCTGGTGGCACGCGTACGTCTGCCCGGCACACGGGATCGAGCTCGACCACGGTGATCTGCTCGCCGGGGCCTTCCCGGACGGTGGTGCGCGGTGCGCGTACGGCTGCCGGGTGGACGACGAGGCTGTGCGCGGCGCCTGGCTGGTGCTGTCGCACCAGGCGTGGGCGCGGCATCTGCGGGTGCTCGCCCACCGAGGCGAGCGGGCTGAGGCGGTGGCGCGGCTCATCGAGTACGCCGGTCTGTACGCGGAGCTCGCCACCGAACGGCACGGCGAGGCACAGGCCTGGATGCTGCGCGGCCGCCTCTTCCACCAGGCGCTGACCGACGCCATCTGGGCGGTCAACATCGGGCATGCCGTCATCACCCTGGCCGAGGACTCCGCGGATGGTCTGGCAGCGGTGCTGCCGCTCCTCGACGATCTGGAGCGCGCGACGCTGGACGCCCGGGGAGTGCTTACGGGGCAGGGGCACCTCGCATCCAACTACACCGCCTGGCTCAACGCCGCAGGAGTGGCGGCGAGTCGTGGCGCGGCCGCCGCCCGCGGCCAGGAGTGGCAGGGCGCGAAGGTATGGCTCGACGGCGACCACGGGCTGTACGCGCATCTGCGCGTCGCGGTCGCCGACGACGGCTGGGAGTGGGAGGGCAGCACCTACTACCACGGGTTCGTGCTGCGCGCCGCGCTGCTGGCGCTGCGCTCCACGGATCCGGCGGCCATTCCGTCCGATGTGGTCGACGTACTCGCCGCAATGACGGATGTGCTGGCGACCGTCGCCACACCCGGCAGCATTCTCCCCGCGCTGCACGACGGCCCGTATCTGCGCCATCCGCTGGCGCTGGAGTGGCTCGAACTGGTAGCGCTGACACAACGGTTGGTGCCGTCCACAGCCCTGGAGGCGGTGGCCGAGCGGGCCCGTGCCGAGCTCGGCACGCACGACGACGGGCTGGACCGGGCGGTGGGCGGCTGGTTCGCGGGCCCGCCGCTGCCGGAGCGTCCGGCGCCGGGTCCGGTCACGGTGTTCCGCGCAAGCGGATATGCGGTGCTGCGTGGGGCGGGGATCCATGCGCTGCTGGACTTCGGTCCGCACGGGGGCTCGCACGGACATCGCGACAAGCTCTCGTTGTATCTGTACGGGGACACCACCCCATGGCAGCCCGATCCCGGTCAGGTCCCTTATGCCCACGCCGAGTTCCGTGATCTGTACGCATCCACGGAAGCGCATCCCACCTTCCGGGTGGACCGCGCCGAGCAGGCGGAGTGCACCGGGAAACTGCTCGATTCGGACGGTTCCTCCGTCCGCGCCGAGGTGACCGAAGCGTACGCAGGTGTGCGGGCGGTGCGGCGGATCACGGTCGGTGACAGCTGTCTCGTCGATCTGCTGACCGTGACGGCGGAGGACTCCCGGCAGCTCACCGCGCAGTTGCGCCCCGGCGTCGCGCTGGACGTCCAGCTGCAGGCCGGCGGTCCCGTGCGTACCACGTGGTACGGCGACGAGACGCTGCACGGCTGGCACACGCACATCGCCGGCGTACCGGTCCGTCCGGTCACCCGGCCGGGCCCCGGCCCGGCCGACGATCCGCAGCGGATTCGCACCCAGGTCGACTTCACCGCCGAGGCGCAGCGGGTCACGTTCGCCTCGGTGTACCAGGCGTCGTCGGCGGGGCCCGCCGTCACCGACGTACAGCTGGACGGTGACGGGCTGACGGTCGGTCTGGCCGACGGCAGCACGGCGCAGTTCCGGACGGAGGACTGACTCTTGTTGCTCTCGGCGACCCCGCCGCCCGGCCCGCGCCCCGCCCAGGAGGCGCGGTTGTACGGGGAGGCCGCCCGCCGTCGCGGGCTGACCCCGCCCCGTACCCACCCCCTGGCCAGCATCACCTGGCTGGGTCCCGCCGCATCGAATCCGGCGCTGGCCCACCGGGTCGGCGGTGACCCGGCCCATCTGGCGGAGAGCCGACGCTGGATCGAAGCGGCGGTCCGGCTGCCGCACTGGGGCAAGGCCCATATGCCGGACCACGATCTGGACGCAGGCTGGCTGCTGCACCATCTGTCGCTCGCCTACCGGTGGATCGGTGACGAGCTGCCGGACGGGTTGCGGGCACTGCTGCGGTACAAGCTGCTGCTCCAGGGGCGGCGGATGTACGAGTTCGCGGTGGCGAGCGAGGGCGGCTGGTGGTCGTCGTCCTACTGGCAGAACCACAACTGGATCTGTTACGCAGGGCTGGCGACGGCCGGATACGTGCTGGGCAAGGAGGAGTGGACCGAGCGCGCCAAGGAGAACCTCGGTACGGTCCTCGATCTGATGCCGGAGGACGGCTCGCACGCCGAGGGTGTCGTCTACTGGCGCTACGGCGTGCCGTTCCTCGCGATCCATCTGGATCTCCTCCAGGAGGCGGAGGGCATCGACTGGTGGGACCGGGGCGGTTTCCTGTCCCGTACGTTCCGCTACCGGCTGCACCAGACCGCCCCCGGCTTCGCCCGCAATGTCGACCACGGCGACTGCCACGACCGGCGCAGCGGTCACAGCGCCGCCCTGTACTACCGCCTGGCTGCGCAGTACGGCATTCCGGAGGCGCAGTGGATGGGTGATCTGGCGTCGGGCGAGCTGCTCTGGCAGGAGGCGTCGAAGAGCGGGGTGCGACCGGGGATCCTCCCGGAGGCCCTCCTCGAATACCTCTGGTACGACCCGTCCGTGCAGGCAACGCGGCCCACCGAGACCCGGGCGTTCTTCCCGGATCTGGGACTGCTCGCGGCGCGTACGGGCTGGGACGACGACGCCACGCTCGTCTCGTTCAAGGCGAGTCCGGGCGGCGGTCACAAGGCGTGGGAGACATCTGCGAAGCACCGCGCCGAGCGGGGCTGGGAGACCCTCAACCAGGGGCACCACCACCCGGACTCCGGCTCCTTCGTGATGGTCTCGCAGGGTGAGTTCCTTGCGGTCGACGAGGGGTACAGCAACCGCAAACGGGCCGCGCACCACAATCTGCTGCTGGTGGACGGGCAGGGGTACGCGGACGAGGGCCGGTACCACGTCTACCAGGACCTTCCGTTCGAGCGACAGGCCCGGCAGCGCGATGTGCTGATCGGCGACGAGTGCGGCTGGGCGCACGCGACAGCGGAGATCGCCGCCATGTACGACCCGGGGCTCGGGGTGCGGCGGCTCGACCGGACGCTGGTGTTCACCCCGTCGGGGCGGCTGGTGCTGCTCGATCTGGCGGAGTCGGAACCGGGCGAGGGACGGGAGTGGACGTTCCTCCTCCAGACCGACCGGCCCACCGAGCCGCAGCCGGACGGTACGCGGCTGATCCGGTCCGGCTCGGCCGTGGCGCGGGTACGGCAGTTCGCCCCGCTCGACGCATCGGTCACCTGGGAGGTCACCGAGGTCGAGGCCAATCCGACGTCCAGCACACCGGAGCTGCGTCTCACCCGCACGCTGCACACACTCCGGTCGATGTCCTCCCGGTCCGTCTCCGGACTGTTCCTCACGGCGATCACGCCCGGTGCGGCGGACTCGGGCGAGAGAGCGGAGTGCGCGGATGGGCACGGCGTCATCTTCCACGGCGAAACGGTGCTGCTCTCCCCCGTCGCGCGCCGGATCCGTACCGCTGCCGTCTGCGCCGATGCCGCGGCCGTGCTCCTCCGCGACGACGCCCGTGCACCGTACGTCGTCGCGGCCACGCGGCTGGAGCTGAACGGACGCGTGCTCCTCGACGTCTCGGAGCCGTACACAGGAAAGGTCGGCTGACCCATGCAGGCAACCCTCTCACCCCCGGAACAGCGGGCCGCCGGCCCGTCCGGATGGCCGACGCTGCTGCGCCGGCTGGAGTTCGTGGCCTACCCGGCAGCCGCTGGGGCCGCATTCGCCGTGCTGTCCCTCGGCGTCGTGACGTGGCTGCCCGCGCTCGCCGCGATGGGGTACGCCCTGCAACGGTGGCGCACCGAGGGGGACACCCGCTGCTTCACCCGCGCGTTCACGGCGTTCCCGCAGCGCAGTACTGGCGCGCGCTGTGGCTCCACTCACTGGCGTCCACCGTCGCGGCGCTCGTCCTCACCGCCAACATCGTCCACCTGCTGGGCCGTTCGGAGCCCTGGACGTTCGTGGTGCTCGCCGCGCAAGTGGGCATCGCGGCGGCTGCGGTCATCCACCATGTGGCGCTGGCTGCCGAGGCAGGCCGTTCGCCGCAGGAGACGGTCCGTTCCTGGTCGCGCGGTGCGCTCGTGCTCGGTTTCGGGTCCGCGGCCCGTGGCACCGCACTGCTCGGTGCGGTGATCTCCGCAACGCTGCTCTCCCTCGTCGTACCGCTGGGGCCGCTGCTTCTGGGCCCGAGCATTCCCGTACTCCTCGCCCTGTCCTTCGCCGATCCCAGGAGGCACACCCCATGAGCCGTTTACTGCACACCGCCCTCGTCGCCGCACTCGCCGCGGGCGCTCCGCTCGCCTTCCCGCCGCCGTCGGTCGCGGCGGAGTCGGCGACCGCCTACTACGTGTCGCCGTCGGGCAGTGACTCCAACGCAGGTACGTCTGCGAGTGCTCCGCTCGCCACGATCCAGAAGGCCGTGGACCTGGCGCCGACGGGCGCGGTGGTGAACCTCGCCGCCGGTGCAGCCGACGAATGTCTGCGGGTGCGCTATCTCGTGACCGGCGCCGACATTTTCGGCAACACCATCACCAACTGCGGCGTGGCCGACTTCAAGTTCGGCGGGGGTGGCAAGAACGGTGAGGGCATCTACCTCGGCACGGCCCCCGAGCAGCAGGGCGCGAACGGCGCCCCGGACGCAGCCCCCGACATCAGCAAGAACAACCGCATCCACCACAACACCATCGCCACCCAGGGCAATGAGTGCGTCGACGTGAAGGAGAACTCGACCAACAACTACGTCGAGTACAACGACTGCAGCGGTCAGAAGGACGCCGGTTCGCGTGGGCTCGACGCGCGCGGCAGCGGCAACATCTTCCGCTACAACACCATTCACGACAACGTCGGCGCGGGCATCCGGCTCGGTGGGGACACCGCGACGGACGGCATCGGTACCAGCATCTACGGCAACACCATCACCGACAACGCGGGCGGCGGCATCAAGTTCATGCGCACTCCGCAGGGCCCGGTGTGCACCAACACGATGAGCGGCAACACCGGCGGCTACGCGGTCGGCACCTACGGCAGCGAGTACACGCCGACGGGTGCGTGCCCGCAATGACCGGCCGGGGACCCGCGAGACGCGGGGTACTGACGGCGGCTGCCGGGCTGGCCGCGGTCGCCGCGACGGCGCCGCACACGCAGGCCGCCGAGGCGCCGCGAAACGGTGCGCAGCGGTCACGCTGGACGACGTCCTGGGCGACCGCACAGACCGCGCCGACCGCAACCGACACCCTGGCGAGCACCGGACTGACCGACGGGACGTTCACCGCCACCGTCCGGCTGTCGGCCGGCGGACAGATCCGGCTGCGGTACGGGCATGCGTTCGGCACCGTACCGGTCCTGATCGGGCCGGTGACTGCGGGCGGGCAGCCCGTGACCTTCGGCGGGCGTGCGCAGGCATGGATCGCCGCGGGCGCCTCGCTGACGAGTGATCCGGTCCCGGGTCTGCGTACCACAGAAGCGGGCCGGTTGACCGTGGAGACCCGGCTGTCCGGCCCCACCGGACCGCTCTCCTTCCACCGCAACACCCATGCCTCGCACCGTGTCGACGGCGTCCGCACGACCTCCGTGTTCCTGCTGACGGGCGTCGACGTGACAGGCGCGCACGGGCCGGCGATCGCGGTGGTCGGCGACTCCATAGCCGAGGGTGTCGGCACGCCGGACGACGCCGATCTGCGCTGGCCGGACCAGTTGGCGCGACGCCTTCCCGGCTCGGCCGTCGCCAATCTCGGCATCAGCGGCAACCGGGTGCTGCTGGACGACACCCGGTTCGGACCGAGCGTCCAGGCCCGCTTCGACCGTGATGCGCTGTCACTGCCCGGGCTGCGGACCGTGTTCGTCCATCTCGGGGTCAACGACCTTCAGCAGCCGCCCAGTCAGACCGATCCCGCGCTCGTCCTGGCCGGCTACCGGCAGCTCGTCCTGCGCGCCAGAGGCACCGGGCTGCGGGTCGTCGGCGCGACCATCACGCCGTTCGAGGGCTGGGCCCGTTGGACGCCCGGGCTCGAAGCGGTCCGGCAGCGGATCAACGCGGCGGTGCGCACCGGCCAGGTCTTCGACGCCGTCGCCGACTTCGACGCAGCGGTCCGCGACCCGGACCGCCCCTCGCGGATGCTGCCCGCGCACGACAGCGGCGACGGACTGCACCCCAACCCCTCCGGCCATGCGGCGCTCGCCGCGGCCGTCGACCGCCGACACCTCCTGTGAGGGCCCGCATCATGAACCGAGGCACTACCCGGGGCACCACCCGACGCACTGTTCTCGCCGGAGTGGCGGCGCTCGGCGCAGCCGCCGCGCTGCCTGTCACGTCCGCCGGTGGGACCGCACTCGCCGCAGCGGGTGACGTCGCCGCCCTGCGCACCCGCTGGCACACCCTGCTCACCGGCGGCCCGGGGCTCGATCTCACGGACCCGCAGATCGCGGCGACGGTGGCCAGGATCGGCAAAGCCGCGACCACGTCCGTCAAGGGCCTCGACCCGACCCGAACCGACGGGCTGTTCCCCGATCTGACCAGCACCACGCTCTCCAACCACGTCACCACGTCCTTCAAGCGCCTCGTCACGGTCGCGACCGCGTGGGCCGTCCCCGGCACCCCGCAGTACGGCGACGCCGCGCTGCGCGATCTGCTGCTGGCCGGCCTCGACTGGATGCTGACACACCGTTACGGCCCCGAGCACACCAGGTTCGACAACGACTGGGACTGGGAGATCGGCTCCGCGCTCGCCCTCAACGACGCGTCCGTTCTGCTGTACGACGCGCTCGGTACGGAGCGGCTGGACCGGATCAGCACGGCCGTCCGGCACTACACCCCCGACCCGAACCTGTGGCGGGCCGACCGGCAGATCGCGACCGGTGCCAACCGGGTGTGGATCGCCACCGTCGTCGCAGTCAACGCGGTGTTGCGCGACAACGGCGACGATCTCGTCCGAGTCCGTGACGCTCTTTCGGACGTCGAGGGTTCGGGGGCCAACATTGTGCTGGCGTTCAACGACACCAGTGCGGCCGCGGAAGGCACCGGTGAGGGGTTCTACTCCGACGGATCGTTCCTCCAGCACTACAAACACCCGTACAACGGCGGCTACGGCAAAGAGCTGCTCGGCAATCTCTCGCGGCTGCTGAACCTGCTCGCCGGGACGCCGTGGACGGTCACCGACCCCGATCTCGACAACGTCCGGCACTGGGTCGACGACGGCTTCGACCCGCTGATCGCCCGCGGCGATGTGATGGCGTCGGTGTGCGGGCGCGAGATCGCCCGCCCCAGCAAGCAGGGCCATGTCTCGGCGCAGACGGTCATCGAAGCGGTGGTGCGGCTGATCCCGAGCTTCCCCGGGGACGCCGCCGACCGGTTCACCGCCCTGGTCAAGCAGTGGATCGCCGAGGACACCTACCGGGACTTCCTCGCAGCAACCGACCTGGCGACGCTGGTCGCCGCCCGGCGGATCATCGCCTCGCCGGTCCCGGCGCGCGGCCCGCTGGTCGCCCACCAGCAGCACCCGCGGAAGGACAAGGCGGCCCACCACCGGCCGTCGTTCGCACTCGGCATCTCCGCGTACTCGTCGAGGATCTACAACTACGAGTCGATCCAGAACGAGAATCTGCACGCCTGGCATCTCTCCGACGGCATGGTTCTGCTCTACACGGACGATCTCGGGCACTACAGCGAGGACTACTGGCCCACCGTCGACCCGACGCGGCTGCCCGGCACCACCGTCATCGCCGGCCGCCCCGCTGACGCGGCCGGCCAGCGCACCACCAGCACGGCGGACTGGGCGGGCGGCGCCGCGCTGCCCGGAACGACGCTCGGCGCGTACGGCATGGAGCTGCGCGCGTTCGGGAGTTCGCTGCGCGGTCTGAAGAGCTGGTTCTGCCTGGACGATGTGATCGCCTGTGTCGGCTCGGGCATCACCGCCGACGCGGGCATTGCCGAGACGGTCGTGGAGAACCGTAAACTGCGCGACCCACAGGCGGCTCTCCTCGTCAACGGCACGGCAGTGCCGGCGGGCTCGGGCTGGTCGGATCGGCTCGGCCAGGTCCGCTGGCTGCACCTCGCCGGGGCCGGCGGCTACATCTTCCCCAGGGCCACCACGGTCAACGGTGTGCGCGAGGAGCGCACCGCGACCTGGCGCGAGATCAACCTCAAGTACGGCACCGACACCCCCGTCACCCGCCCATATCTGACGCTGTGGCAGGACCACGGCACGGCACCGGACAGGGCCGGCTACTTCTGGCTGCAGGCGCCCGCCGCGTCCGCCGGACGCACCAGACTGTGGTCGGCTGCGCCGCCGGTGAAGCTGGTCGCCGACTCCACGGCCGTGCATGCGGTACGCCGCTGCGCGGACGGGCTGTTCGCAGCGAACTTCTGGACCGCGGGCACCGCACAGGACCTCACTTCGGACGGGCCTGCGTCGGTGCTGGTGCGGCCCGAGGGGAAGACGGTGACGGTGTCCCTGTCCGATCCGACCCAGCTGCGGTCCTCGGTCGTGCTGGACCTCGCGCAGCGCGGTCTGACCGTCGTCTCCGCCGATCCGGGCGTCAGCGCCTCGGCCACGGCCACGGGCATCCGGATCACGGCCGACACCGCTGAACGCCACGGCGCAACCCTCACCCTCAACCTCACCCTGAAGAGGAGCTAGACCCTTGCTGTTCGACATGGACCTGGAGCGGCTGCGGGCGTACTGGCCGGAGCCGGAGGAGCCCGCAGACTTCGACGCCTTCTGGGCGAAGACGCTCACCGAGACGGCCCGCCACGAGCTGGACGCCGAGTTCGTCCCGTACGACGCCGGGTTCGCGACCGTCGATGCCTTCGATGTGACGTTCCGCGGCTGGGGCGGGCAACCGGTGAAGGCGTGGCTCATGCTGCCGCGGGCGCGCTCGGCGCCGCTGCCCACCGTGGTGCAGTACATCGGCTACAACGGCGGCCGGGGCATTCCGTACTCCTGGCTGACCTGGAGCGCCCTCGGCTACGCGCATCTGATCATGGACAACCGGGGGCAGGGCGGCGGGGGCAAGAACACCGCGGACACCCCGGACATCGGCCCCGACGGCCACGGCTCCTCGTCCCCCGGATTCCTCACGCGCGGCATCGAGGATCCGTACCGGCACTACTACCGGCGGCTCATCACGGACGCGGTGCGGGCCGTCGACGCGGCCAAGGCGCACGAGGCCGTGGACGCCTCGCGGGTCGCGGTGCTCGGCGGCAGCCAGGGCGGCGGTCTCGCCCTCGCCGTGGCCGGGCTGCGCGACGATGTGGTGGCGGCGGTGGCCGATGTGCCGTTCCTCTGCCACTACCGGCGCGCCTCGCAGATCACGGACGCGGGCCCGTACGCGGAGATCGCCCGCTGGCTGTCCGGGCACCGCTTCCGGATCGACGAGGCGATGGAGACGCTGTCCTACTTCGACGGGGTCAACTTCGCGGCGCGGGCGACCGCTCCGGCGTGGTTCTCGGTGGGTCTGATGGACAAGATCTGCCCGTCGTCGACGGTGTTCGCCGCCTACCACCGCTACGCCGGACCGGCCGAGATCGAGGTGTTCACGTACAACGGGCACGAGGGCGGCGCGGAGTACGACCTGCCGCGCAAGCTGGGCGCGCTGCGCGGCGTGTTCGGCTGACTTGATCTTCAACCCCGGGGTTGAAGATCAAGTCAGGTACGGATCAGCAGGTACGTGGACGGGTCACCGGCCCAGCGCCGCCATCGCGGCGTTGTGGCCGGGGACCCCGCTGACCCCGCCGCCGCGTACGGCGCCCGCCCCGCACAGCAGCACATTGGCGTGCGCCGTCTCGACGCCCCAGCGGCCGGAGGACTCCGTGGCGTACGGGAAGGCGAGGTCGCGGTGGAAGATATGGCCGCCGGGCAGCCGCAGATCCCGTTCGAGGTCGAGCGGGGTCTTCGCCTCGATGCACGGCTCGCCGTTCCCGTCGACGGCCAGACAATCGGCGATCGGCTCGTCGAGATGCGCGTCGAGCTCCGCGAGCGTGGCCTTGAGGAGGGCGGCGCGCGTCGCCTCGTTGTCCGCGGCGAAGAGCCGAGCGGGCGTGTGCAGGCCGAAGAGGGTGAGGGTCTGGTAGCCACTGGCGGCGAGCTCAGGGCCGAGGATCGATGGGTCGGTCAGCGAGTGACAGTAGATCTCGGACGGGGGCGCCGCGGGCAGCCGTCCCGATGCGGCGTCCCGGTAGGCGTCGGCCAGCTGCCCGTACCCCTCGGCGATATGGAAGGTTCCGGCGAACGCCTGGCGCGGGTCGACGGAGCGGTCACGCAGCCGGGGCAGCCGGCGCAACAGCATGTTGACCTTCAGCTGGGCGCCCTCGGCGGGGGCCGGCGGCTCGTCACCGAGGAGTGCGGCGAGGGCCTGCGGCGATGCGTTGACGAGGACCCGGCGGGCGGCGACCCGGTGTTCGCCCTCGGGCGAGCGGACGGTGACCTCGGCCCGGGTGCCGTCGGTCTCGATCCGGGTCGCCTCGTGCCGGACCCGGATCTCGGCGCCCGCCTGCCGGGCCGCCTGTTCGAGGGCGTCGGTGAGCGCGCCCATGCCGCCGACGGGGACGTCCCAGTCACCCGTTCCGCCGCCGATCACGTGGTAGAGGAAGCAGCGGTTCTGGAGCAGGGACGGGTCGTGCGCATCGGCGAAGGTGCCGATCAGCGCGTCGGTCAGCACGATGCCGCGTACGAGATCGTCGGCGAAGTTCTCCTCGACGGCCGCGCCGATGGGCTCCTCGAAGAGCATCCGCCAGGCGTCCGGGTCGCCGATCCGGTTGCGGAGCTCGTCCCGGCTGGGCAACGGCTCGGTGAGGGTCGGGAAGACCCGTTCGGCGACCTGCTGCGTCATGCCGTAGAAGCGCTGCCAGGCCGCGTACTCGCGCTCGCCGCCGGTGAGCGCGGCGAAGGACTCCCGAGTGGTGTCCCCGCCGACGAGCAGTCCGGTGGCGCGGCCGCCGCGCACGGTCGGGGTGTACGACGAGACGGTTCGCTTGCGTACGGCGAAGTCCAGCCCGAGATCGCGGACGATCTTTTGCGGAAGCAGGGACACCAGATACGAGTAGCGCGACAGCCGGGCGTCGATCCCGTCGAAGGGTCGGGTCGAGACGGCCGCCCCCCCGGTGCTGCCGAGGCGTTCGAGGACGAGGACGGACTGTCCGGCGCGGGCGAGATAGGCGGCGGCGACCAGACCGTTGTGGCCGCCGCCCACGATCACTGCGTCATACATGTCAGGTGCGGGCATGGCCCTTGGTAACACGGGAGGATCGCCTCTGACCAGAGGCGGCGGGGCGGAAGTTCCTGGTCAGTGCGGTTCGACGCCCCGTTGCTGGCGCAGCGCCGCGACCCTGCGGTACAGCTCGACCGCCTCCGTGCCGCGCCCGAGCTGTTCGAGACAGTGCGCCTGGTCGTTCCGGCTGGCGAGCGCATCGGGGTGGTCGGCGCCGAGGAGACGCTCGCGGGCCTCGGCGACCGTCCGGTACGCCGTGAGGGCATCGGCCCAGCGCCCGAGCCAGCCCAGACCGACCGCCACCTCGCGGCGGCTGACGAGGGTGTCGGGATGGTCGGGGCCGAGGACGCGCTCCCGGATCGTGCACACATCGCGCGACTCGGCGAGGGCTTCCTCCCAGCGTGCCAGTCGCCCCAGATTGACGCCGAGGCCGTGGCGGGCACGGAGCGTCTCGGGGTCGGTGGGACCGCCCACCCTGGTCCGGTCGTCGACGAGGGCGCGGTACAGCTCCAGGGCCTCCGCGCTGCGGCCCAGCCTGCCGAGGCTGATGCCGACCTCGTAGCGCGCGGAGAGCGTGTCGGGATGGTCGGCGCCGAGCGTTGCCTCGCGGCCCCGGGCGACTTGCCGGTAGGTCTGCAGCGCGTCCGTCCACCGCCCCAACCGGCCCAGGGTGTACGCGACTTCGTAGAGAGTGACCAGGGTGTCCGGGTGACTGGCGCCGAGCAGTCGGGTGCGGGCGTGCGCCACGTCGCGGGCCATCCGGTACGAGTCCTCCAGGCGCCCGAGCCTGCTGAGGTTGAACGCGAGGTTGTGGCGGCAGCGCAGGGTGTCGGGGTGGTCGGGGCCCATCGACCGTTCCCGGGAGGCGAGAACCGCGGCGTACACCTGATGGGCCTCGAAATGGCGGCCGAGCTGGCCCAGTACGAACGCCATCTCCTGCCGGGCGGCGAGCGTCTCCGGGTGGTCGGGGCCCATGGTCCGTTCGCGGCCCTGAGCAACCCGGTCGAACGCGCGCAGGGCATCCGCGGCGCGTCCGGTGCGGCTGAGGGTGAACGCGACCTCGAACCAGCTGGAAAGGGTGTCGGGGTGGTCGGGGCCGAGGGCGTGTTCGCGTTCGGCGGCGACCGCGCGGTGCACCTCGCCGGCCTCCTCCCAGTGGCCGAGCCGGCCCAGGTTGAGGCCCGCGCTGTGCCGGTTGGCGAGAGTGGAGAGCAGCTCCGGCGAGGGTGTGGGCCGCTCGGGCCGGGCGAGCGGGACTCCGCCGGTCAGGGCCCGCATGCCGGTGCCGGTGGTCCACTCCCCGGTCAGGCCCGCGGCATGGTCGGGCGGGGCGAGGCCGAGGTGCGTGGCCCCGGACGCCTTGTGTCCGATGGTCATGCCGCGGGTCCAGGACGGCAGCCGCGGCCCGAGGCCGGAGGGTTGCTGGCCGGGGCGTACGACGGGGACCGGCGGGGCCAGCCGGACCTGCCCCGACGGCTGGAGATGCCCGGCCGGCCGGCCGTACCCGGTCGGCGGGAGCTCCTGTTGTTCACCGGTGCGCCCGACGGCGATCCGCTGCCGCAGGTCGCCCGCGTCGGCGGGCCGCTCCTCCGGGGTCTTGGCGAGCAGCTCCAGGACGACCCGGTCGAAGAAACCGGGGAGTTCTGCGCGGTGGGTGCGCAGCGGTTCGGGCGGGGTGTCGCGGTGCCCGACGAGCACTGCCCAGGCGTCGTCGAGGTCGAACGGCGGGGCTCCGGTGGCGATCTCGTACAGCACACAGCCCAGTGAGTAGAGGTCGCTGCGGTGGTCGACATGGCCGCCGCTGATCTGCTCGGGCGACATGTAGTGCGGGGTGCCCATGGCGATGCCCGTACCGGTGAGGCGTGAGGTGAAGCCGATGTCGTGGCCGAGCCTGGCGATGCCGAAGTCGCAGATCTTCACCGTGCCGTCGGCCAGCCGCATGATGTTGGCGGGCTTGAGGTCCCGGTGCACGATGCCCTGTTGGTGGGTGTAGCCGAGCGCGTCGGCGACCTGCTCGGCGATGTCGACGATGTCGGGCACCGGCAGCGGATGCTGTTCGTTGTCCTCCAGGAGCTGGCTGAGGTTGCGGCCGTCGAGGAGTTCCATCACCAGGTAGAGGACGCCGTCGTGTTCGCCGAAGTCATGGACGACAGTGACGCCTCGGTGCTGGAGGGCGGCGGCCACCCGGGCCTCGCGGCGGAACCGTTCACGCAGGATCCGGGTGAACGACTGATCGTTCTGGGGCCCCACCGGCTTGAGGTATTTGACGGCCACGAGGCGGCCGAGCGACTCGTCGCGGGCGCGCCACACCTCGCCCATGCCCCCGCGCCCGATCAGATCGAGCAGCCGGTACCGGCTCTGGATCAGCCTGGTGTCCGCCATCGCGTGCTGTCGCCCCCGTTGCTTCGCCTACTGCTGCGCCCTCCCCGGCCCGTCCAGTATGGCTTCCCCGCCGCGGAGTTTGGAGGGGGTGGGGCGGCTACCGGGTCCGAGTCGTTCCATCGCCTGCACGATGTGGCCGGGCGGGAGTTGCCAGCGCAGCCGTGAGGGGATGCAGCGCAGGGCGCTTCCGGCGACGCGCAGGCGCCGGTCGACGGTGCGCGGGGGTGGCGCGGCCCTGCCGTAGAGCTCATGGGCGTACGAGGGCAGTGACTGGTAGGCAAGTGCCGCGACGCGCCGCCACAGCAGTTCGCGCGCCGGGACCAGCAGGGCATGGACGGGCGGACGGCGGAGAAAGGCGTCGACATCGAGCGCCTCGGCGCCCGCGGCGAGTTCGGGCCGCATGCGGTCGAAGTAGGCGGCGAGCTGGGCGGTGGTCGCGGGTGCATCTCCGGGGTCGAGACCCACCAGGCGGGCGCTGGTGCGGTGTTCGTCGATGTAACGGTCGGCCTGCGCGGCGGTGAGGGACTGGCCGGAGCGGAGCTGCACCTGAAGATAGGAGTCGACCTCGGCACAGTGCACCCACAGCAACAGCTCGGGTTCGTCGACGCCGTACGTCTCGCCGGTCGCCGGGTCGGTGGCCTTGAGGAGCCGGTGGATCCTGCGGACCCGGGCGCCCGCCTTCTCGGCGGCTTCCGTGGTGCCGTAGGTGATGGTGCCGACGAAGCCGGCCGTGCGCAGCAGCCGCCCCCAGGCGTCCTTGCGGAAGTCGGAGTTCTGCATGACGCCGCGGACGGCGCGGGGGTGCAGCGCCTGGAGGTACAGAGCGCGTACGCCGGCGATCCACATCATCGGGTCGCCGTGCAGCTGCCAGGTGACGGTTTGGGGCCCGAAGAGCCCCGGGTCGGCGTGCGCCATGTCTGCTCGTACCTCCCGCTCGGCCGCGTACGTGCGTAGGACGTACGCACCCACAGGATGCGCTGTGACCGGGCTGATGCTCCAGGCCCCGCTCCGGCTAGGTCACGCCCCGGCGATGACCGCCACGCCGACCCGGCCCCCGTCGACGTCGAGCACGGTTCCGTGGACGAATGCCGCCTCGTCGCCTGCCAGGTACACCGCCGCCTGCGCAATGGACTCGGGGCTGCCGACCCCGCCGGCCGGAGTGCCCTTCATCATGATGTCACCGGGGTGCGTCTCGGTCTCGTCCGGCGCGGGCGTGCGCACCACGCCGGGCGAGATCGCGTTGACCCGCACACCGGACGGGCCGAACTCGGCGGCCCACGCCCGGGTCAGGGTCTCCACCGCTCCCTTGCTGGAGCTGTAGAGGGCTCCGACGGGAATGCCCAGGCGGGCGATCCACGATCCGAGGTTGACGATCGCACCGCCGCCCGCCTCTGCCATGGCGGGAGCGAGAGCGGCGGTCAGGAAGAACGGCGCCTTGACGTTGACGGCATAGACCTGGTCGAACGTCTTCTCGTCCGTGGCCGGGGTGGTCGAGCCGGGGTAGATGCCGGCGTTGTTGACCAGGATGTCGACCCGCCCGCCGAGCACGCGGGTCGCCTCGTCGGCGAGGGCCTGGGAGGCCGCCGCACTGCCGTCGAGGTCGGCGGCGACGAAGTCGGCCCGCCCACCGACGGCCTTGATGCCGTCGACGACCTCTTGTCCGCGCTCGTGGTTGCGGCCGGAGACGACGACGTGTGCCCCCTCGGCGGCGAATGCCTCGGCGATCGCGCGTCCGATGTTGCTGGTGGCTCCGGTGACCAGAGCGGTCTTGTGCTGCAGGCGAGTGCCCATGATGCGGTGTCTCTTCTCGTCGGCGTGGCGTCGTGGCGGCGCGCGGAATGAACTCTGTGGATCCAGTCGGTCCTGGCCGCATGGCGGCAAGTGGACCGCGAGGTCCAGTGTGGACCGTGAGGTCCAATGTGAACCCGCGGAACTGGACTGTCAAGTCCAATGGAGTTAGCGTGGTCGCCATCGACGCCTCCCGGAAGGCGGGCCCACAAGGAGGTCACCGACATCGTGCTCACCACCCGTGGAGCCGCCACCCGTCAGCGCATCATCACCGGCGCGGCAGCCCTGATCCGCGACCACGGTGTCGCCGGAGTCAGCCTGGACGACATCCGCGCCGCCACCTCCACCAGCAAGAGCCAGCTGTTCCACTACTTCCCGCAGGGCAAGTCCGACCTGCTCCTCGCGGTGGCCGAGTACGAGGCCGAACAGGTCCTCGCCGACCAGCAGCCCATGCTCGGCGACCTCACCAGCTGGCAGAAGTGGCAGGCCTGGCGCGAGCGCGTGATCGAGAAGTACGACGCCCAGCGCGCCGGCTGCCCGCTGTCCGCACTTACCGCCCAGCTCGATGTCGCCCGCCCGGCCACGCAAGGCATCATCACGCGTCTGTACGACCGCTGGCACACCCATCTCGCCGAAGGCGTACAGGCGTTGAAGGACTCGGGAGAGGCCGACGCGCGCCTCGATGCCGACGCAGCGGCGACAGCCATCCTGACCGCCGTCACCGGTGGCGCCACCTTGCTCCAGGCCACCGACTCCCTGACCTATCTCGAGACCTCGCTCGACCAGGCGCTCAATGCCCTGCGCCGGGACGAGACACCTGTGGCGCGGGTCCGTAGCTGATCGTCAAGAGGAGTCCGGACGGATTCCGTACTCGGGAGACCAGGCCAGAACCTCACTCCGAGACGCCCGAACGAGCCTGCCGCCGACGAAGCGGGCATCATCGGTCCCGCTGCGCGACACCGCCGTCAGCACGCAGAGGTGACGGCGGCCCTCGAGGCCGGCAGCCGCGAGTGCGGCCCGGGCCTGCTCAGCCGTGCGCAAGGCCGGGCCGACGCCGGTGATGCGGTGCCCGGCCTCGGCGATCAGCTCGGACAGTGCCCCGGTGCCGCAGCCGACATCCACAGCGTCGGCCGGGCGGACCGGAGCCGTTCGGTCAGACGCATGGCCCGTTCGGCGCGGGTTTCTGCGGCCCGCAGGCCGTGGTCCGGTTCGTCGTCGAAACCCGGGGCGACGGCGTCCGAGTAGGCGGTGACGGCAGCAGAGAGGTTTGTCATCCAGTGATCCTTTTAGCCGCCACCGACAGCGCCCCCGGCCGCTCACCGTGGTGGCGGAGGACGGCGTGCGGGTCGTGGCCAACGATGGAGGTGTGGTCGGTGTGGACGGTCGCGGCGGTCAGCCGCGGGAGCGCGTGGATCAGGGCGTGCTCGGCGGCGACGGCCAACCGGTGGGCCTCAACGACGGTCAGGTGCGGGGCGACCACGATGTCGGCCTCGGCTCGCAGGGCGTGGCCGATCCACCTCATCCTCACCTGCCCGACGTCCAGCACCCCCTTCACCCCGTGCAGCGCGCGCTCCGCGGTTTCGATGAGAGCGGGGTCGACGGAGTCCATCAAGCGCCGGTAGACCTCGCGGGCGGCGTCCTTGAGGACGAACAGGATCGCGACAGTGATGAGCAGCCCGATGACCGGGTCGACCGCCTGCCGGCCGACAGCGGCACCGCCGGCGCCCAGAAGAACGGCGAGGGAAGTGAAGCCGTCGGTACGGGCGTGCAGACCGTCGGCGACCAGCGCGGCCGAACCGATCTTCCGGCCGGTGCGGATGCGGTAGCGGGCGACCCACTCATTGCCGGCGAACCCGCTCAGAGCCGCAGCGGCCACCGCCAACGGATGGGTGACGTCGCGGGGGTTGAGCAGCCGGTCGACGGCCACCCAGCCCGCCAGGGCCGCGGATGCAGCGATGGTCGCCACGATGACAAGGCCGGCCAAGTCCTCGGCACGGCCGTAGCCGTAGGTGTAACGGCGGTTCGCCGCCCTGCGCCCGAGCACGAATGCGATGCCCAGCGGGACAGCAGTCAGCGCGTCGGCGGCGTTGTGGATCGTGTCGCCGAGCAGTGCCACCGACCCGGACAGGGCCACGATCACGGCTTGGACAAGCGCGGTGACACCCAGGACAGCCAGGGAGATCCACAGCGTGCGCATTCCCTCCCGGGAGGTCTCCATCGCCGAATCGACCTTGGCACTGGCCTCGTGGCTGTGCGGGGTGACCAGGTGGGCGAGCTGATGGCGCAGCCGCGTCAGCAGCGAAATCCCGGACTCGTGCCGATGCTCAGCGTCCGCGTGAGCGGGCCCGTGACTGTGCTGGTCGGGTGTGTGGGTGTGCCGATTCCCCTCCATACACCTCACCGTGGCACACGAATTCGATTGCAGCTACAGCCGTCATACCCACCGTGACCAGGTGCGATGACCTCGCAGATACGTCTTGGGCGCGGGGGTGGTCCGTGACCAGGTCAGCGGTGCTGTCGCCCGGTGTGAACAGGCTGGTGAGCTCGGCGAGGGGCTCCGGACCACCGATCGCAACGCACCCCGCACGGCGCAAGCGTCGAAATGACATCACCCCAGATCGGAAACAAGGTCGGTATGACGCTCAGCGGCCCACTGGTGCTTGCAGCGGTCGCCCGTGTAGCGCGTGGGGGCGGAGATGACCAGGCCGGCGGCGGCCCGGCACCGCTCCGGCCGAGCCTGTCAGGACCGGCAGGTGGGCTGCTTCTGCATCCATACCAGGGCGGACTCGGTGACCGGGTCGCCGGCCGGACCGCGGTCGAGGTCACCGAGACGTCCGGGGCGATGGGGGAATTTCCGTAGCGGCGTCCGGTCCGGTCCACATCGGCGGACTCGGTGAGGCCGAGCTCCGCGCCATCGCTGAGCGGGTACGACGCATTGCCCGACGCCAGACCGGCTGTAGGTAGTCCGAAGGACCGGGTCTGCGCCCGCCCCCGAAAGGCGACCAGGGTGGCTTCCCCGGCGCTGGCCGTGTCCGGGCCGGTCAGGACCGCCACCGGAGGGTGGGGGCGGTGAAGCACGTAGGCGTTGTGCGTCACGTAGTCCGGGATCCCGCCGCCTTCTTTGCCCCCGGGGAGATCCTTGGGGAGGACCTGGCCGCCCAGGAACAGCCGGCCTCGGCGCAGCACCCAGTCCTCGCGCTTCCCGTCGGCATCGACGAAGGCGCCCAGCTTGCCGTCCCCGAGCAGGGGTGCGATGGCATCGAGCATGGGCCAGATGGCCCCTCCTTCGTCACCGCGCAGGTCGACGATCCACCCGCAGGGCCGGGAGGCATCGAGCTTACGGACTGCGGCCGCACCGGCCCGGGCATAACCCGAGACGGCTCCGAGGCTGCCCGGAAGCATCACATAGCCGATCATCGAGCCGATGAGTCGACCGAGGGGCGTCAAGGCCGGCGCCGTCGCATCGGATGTCTCGGGGGCTTCGGTGAATTCCTTGGCCTCCTGGGGGCCGAAGAAGAACGTGTGCGAATCGTTCAGGGCAGCGACCGCCAGCTGGATCGCCGGGTAGGTGTCGGCGGTGGTCGCTGCCCCGGCGGCCTCGGCAAACGCCTGACGCCGCCCGCTCGGCCAGTCGACCTCGTGACGATTCAGCGCCCTTTGCTGGAGCAGGTCCAGCACTTCGGTCAGGTAGACGCGGGCCTCGGGCGCCATCGCCCGGGCGGGCTCCGGTGACGGGTTGGCGACCGCTGTGGCGCCCCGGGCACTGCCAGGGCTGAGGTTCGTGTCGGCGCAGGCCGTGACCAGCAGGGTCCCGGCTGCCATGGCCAGCGAGACGGTCGCCAGCACGCTACGACCTCTGCGAGCATCCGCGATCACGAGGGCTGCCTTTTGCTGGATAGCGGTTCGGGTCCCCGGCCCATCGTGGAGTCGAGCACACGCGTGCGCCAGCCGGCCGCGGCGGCCCGGGTGACGGCTTCGGCCAGCAGCTGGGCGGCTCGTGTTTCCGCTGTGTGGTCGCTGCGACGATCCATTCGTCCAGCAGGTCCTGCAGTTGCTGAAATGTCCAGATATGTTCGGAGGCGGGATCGGTGCCGCGACGGGTGGCATCCGAAAATCGCCTTGTCACAACTGTGACCAGGCTTTCTAGTTGGCACCGCCTAAGGGCTGTCCCGTAACTGCTGGTCACAGGTGAGATGATCTTGCGGTGTCTGGTGTGATCACGGCGTCGGAGCCCTCCTGGATAGCCCCGTTCACCGGGCTGAGCCCGCGTTCCTTCGACAAGCCGGTGAGCGCGCTGCGCCGTGAAGGTGCAGATCCGGTCGGCAAGGGTCGCCCGTGGGCTCTGCCGCTGGAGGACCGGGTGCTGCTCGTGGCGGCCTACTGGCGCAAGAACTTGACGATGCGCCAACTCGCTCCGCTCTTCGGTATCTCGAAGTCCGCGGCCGACCGCGTCATCGACCACCTCGGCCCATCACTCGCGCTCCAGCCACGCAAGCGGTTCCCCAAGGACACCGTGCTCATCGTGGACGGCACCCTGGTGCCTACCCGCGACCACACCATCGCCATGCAGTCCAAGAACTACAGGTACTCCACCAACCACCAGGTCGTCATCGACGCCGACACCCGGCTCGTCGTGCTGGTCGGCCGGCCCCTGCCGGGCAACCGCAACGACTGCAAGGCGTGGCAGGAGTCCGGCGCGAAGGCTGCCGTCGGCAAGACGATGACGATCGCCGACGGCGGCTATCCGGGCACCGGGCTCGTGATGCCCCACCGCCGCCGCAAAGGCGAAGAACTGCCCGACTGGAAACAGGCCCACAACAAGTCCCACAAGCAGGTCCGCGCCCGCGTCGAGCACGTCTTCGCCCGCATGAAGACCTGGAAGATCCTCCGCGACTGCCGCCTCAAAGGCGATGGCGTCCACCACGCCATGCTCGGCATCGCACGTCTGCACAACCTCAACCTCGCCGGATAGGCGAGCAGCCGGACTGGTCACCGACCACGCCACACCCAGTCAAAGATCATTTACGGGACAAGCCTTAGCCTGAGTTCCACAGTTGGCGGTGCCGACTAGGGCACGAATATGTAGGTTGACCTGCGGATATGCCTGTGGGCACGCCGAAGTGGCGTGTCACTAG